>JAPKCR010000397.1 GCA_026421135.1 Sulfitobacter sp.
TGAACGACCCGTCATTGTCAGCGGTCATACGGCGCACCAGTACCACATCGCCAACTTCTAGCAGATCCCTTGCAACCTGTGCTTGGCGGCCCAACTTGCCGTCGCTCAAGCGTTTGCGTGCCCATTGAACGTCTTTTGCCGGGATAAAGTGGCCTTCGCCCGTCTCTTCGACGCCTTCGATGCCGATCCGCGCGTTGCTGTCGCCAACGCTAAGAACAACGGCGGGGTACCACGGATTTTCCAAGTCGACATCGCGCGACACCCGCACATTTGCCAGGGCTTCGCGCCACGTGGCTTCGTCGGTCAGTTGGTCGGCAGGGATCGTTTTGCCGGTTCCACGCCAGACGCCGACCCCACGGTCGTAATCCTCAAGCTGGCGCTGCAAGGCCTGCGCCGCGATGGGCTGCATTTCGTTGTCGATGGTGGCGCGTACGGTCAGGCCGCCGGTAAAAAACTCGCCCTCGCCAAAGTTTTCAGAAAGTTGGCGGCGGATTTCGTCGGTAAAGTAATCGCGCGGCGGCAATTCCGCCTTAAAGCTTTCAAAGTCACCGTTCTGAACCGACCGCAGCGGCTGCGCGACCTCGTTCTGATAGTTAGCTTCGGTGATGTATCCGTTTTCCTTCATCTCGCGCAGAACAAAATTGCGACGTTGCATCAACCGGTCTTTGCGGCGCACTGGATGATAATCCGACGGTGCCTTGGGCAGCGAAGCCAGAAATGCGGCCTCGTGCGGGGCCAGTTCGCCCAGTGTTTTGTTGAAATAGGTCTGCGACGCTGCAGCGACACCATAGGAATTCTGGCCAAGGAAAATCTCGTTCAGGTACAGTTCGAGGATCTTCTCCTTCGGGAGGGTTTCCTCGAGTCGGGCAGCAAGGATGATTTCCTTGATTTTGCGTTCTGCACGGCGATCACCTGACAGCAAAAAGTTCTTCATAACCTGTTGTGTAATGGTGGACGCCCCGCGCACGTCCTTGCCGCGCGTGCGTACCGCATCCACAGCAGCAGCACCTATACCGCGCAAGTCATACCCTTCGTGGGTATAGAAATTCTTGTCTTCCGCAGAAATAAACGCCTGTTTGATCAGCGGAGGAATCGTATTAGCGGGGGCAAAAAGACGGCGTTCCTTGGCAAATTCATCAATCAAACGACCCTGACCAGAATAAATCCGGCTGATCGTTGGCGGCGTATATTGCGCAAGGGATTCGTGGCTGGGCAAATCACGCCCGTACATCCAGAAAACCGCCCCAATTGTCAGGGCAACCATACCGACGCTCATGGTCAGGGTGGTAAAAATACCCCCAAAGAAAGATAGAATTAGGCGAAACACGTGTGGCAGTCCCTTGCAAGGCTGTAGGTTAACCCGTCTATACGCGGGCAATGTGGAATCGTCAAAACACGAAGCGGTGGCCATTTGGCGGTATATCGCGCAGGTCTTGCGTCAGTATCAAGGTAAGGGTTACTGGCGGATCAACGGCTTAAGTGCTGCATCCTGATCGCGCCACTCCTTTATCGCATCTGCAATGGCTGACACCATCACTGCACGCCAGACCGGATCGCGCAAATTGTTCAAATCCCGCTCGTTACTCAGAAATCCGACTTCGATCAGGACAGACGGAATATCGGCCGATTTCAACACCGAAAACCCCGCATTGCGCAGCGGACGGCGGTTCATCGGGCCGCCTGCCCCCTTCATGCCGGCCACCAGCGTTTTGGCAGCAGCAACCGAGCGCGGTTCGGTTTCCTGCCGCGCCAGATCCAGCAAGATGCCTGCGACCTGATCGTCCGATCCGGTCAGATCAGCGCCCGCAATGATGTCAGACCGGTTGTGGCGCGCCGCCAGATGTTCGGTGGCAGTATCGCTGGCCTCGTCCGATAGGGTATATACGGTGGCCCCTTTTGCCCCGCCTTGCTGCAAGCTGTCAGCATGAAGCGATATGAAAAGATCGCCCTGGGCCTGATGCGCAATGGCGACGCGGGTTTCGAGTGCAACAAACATATCGCTGTCACGCGTCATCATCACGTCAATGCCATCGCGGACCAAGGTTTCTCGCAGCGTTTGCGCAAGGGTCAGCATCAGGTCTTTTTCAGCGATACCGTCCCTTTCGGCCCCCGGATCAAGGCCCCCGTGACCGGGATCAAGGATCACCAGAAACCGATCCTCGCCTTTGGGATTTGCGGGTTTGGGCGGCTCTGCCAGGGCCAGTGTCCATGCAGGATCAGGCGGTGTGCCGGCCGATGCTGCAAATTCGCTGGCATCAACGGCCGTAAGTTCGATTTCAAGCGTGGCTTGACCAGAACCGCTATCGACGGGCATCCCAATTTCGCGCGGCAGCATCGGTTTGGCCAGATCCGCCACCAGCCGCGACCATCCGGGTTGGAACGGACCAAAGCGTAGATCGCTAATGTTCCCCGGTTCTGCCAGCAAATCAGATGTCTTAACCCCCGACCAATCGGCCTCGCGAAAATCAACAACCAGGCGGGCAGGATCGTCCAGCAGGAACACCCGAAAGGGCACCCCTTGGCTGAGTTGTAGCTTGAGGGTGGTGCCGCCGAACCAACCATCGGTGATCTCACTTGGGCCGGGGTCTACGCGGGCCAAGGCCGTCAGCTCTTGCGCTGAAACGGGGTTTGAAAACGCCAATAGCGCCGCCAAGAGAGAGATAAACCGCATGCCTGTCACCGTTCTGATCGTGGTGTTTGCGCGCAAGCTATCATTAACCACCGCGTCGGACCAGCCTTTCAGCGCGCCGCCATATAGGCCTTGAGACGCGCAATACCTTCCTTGATATCGGCCGTGCCGCGGGCATAGGAAAACCGCAAGGTTTGATGGCCCCGGACAGGGTCGAAATCTAACCCCGGCGTAACTGCCACGCCTGCCTTATCCAAAATATCACGCGCCAGCACGCGGCTGTCGTCGGTAATACCAGACACGTCAGCGTAAACGTAAAACGCACCGTCAGGCGGCGCAAAGCTGGTAAACCCCGCTGCGCGCAATCCGTCGATCATCAACAACCGGTTGGCGCGGTAAACATCCATGTTGGCCTGCAATTCGTCGTCGCATTCCATTGCGGACAATGCTGCGACCTGACTGGCATGGGGCGCGCAGATAAACATGTTTTGCGCAATCCGTTCAACGACACGCACGTGATCCTCGGGCACGACCATCCAACCGACGCGCCAACCGGTCATGGAGAAATACTTGGAGAACGAATTGATCACATAGGCGTCATCGGTAATCTCAAGCGCGGTGACGGCTTTCTTGTCGTATTCGATCCCGTGATAAATCTCGTCCGAGATAAAGGACGCGCCCTGCCCTTGGGTTGCATCAATCAGCGCCTTCATTGCCGGGCGGTCCAACATGGTTCCCGTGGGATTTGCAGGGGACGCCACCAGCAACCCCTTGAGGTCCAGATCAGCGAAATCCGCCGGTACAGGCTGATAACGGTTGTCAGGCGATGTGGGCAGATCAACGGGGTCCAGCGCCAGCGCTTTAAGGATCTGGCGATAGCTGGGATAACCCGGTGCGCCGATGCCAACCTTGTCGCCGGTGTCAAAAAGCGC
>JAPKCR010000398.1 GCA_026421135.1 Sulfitobacter sp.
TGATACGATGCTGATGTCTTACGTGATGCATGCGGGGCTCCATGGGCACGGGATGGACACGCTGTCGGAACGCTATTTGGGCCACACCCCGATCCCGATTAAACCACTGCTGGGGTCCGGAAAATCCGCGATCACCTTTGACAAAGTGCCGCTTGCCGACGCGGTCCCCTATGCCGCCGAAGATGCCGATATCACCCTGCGTCTGTGGCAACTGTTCAAGCCGCAATTGCACCGCGTTCAGGTCACCAAGGTATACGAAACGCTTGAACGCCCCTTGGTGCCGGTTTTGGCCGCGATGGAAAGGTCAGGCGTCAAGGTTGATCGCGACACCCTAAGCCGGATGTCCAATGCATTTGCCCAAAAGATGGCGGGCTTGGAAGACGAGATTTACGGAATGGTTGGGCGGAAGTTTAATGTTGGGTCGCCCGCACAAGTCGGCGAGGTTCTGTTCGACGACATGGGCCTTGAAGGCGGAAAAAAAGGCGCAAACGGAAAATACTCAACAGGTGCTGACATCCTGGAGGACCTTGCCACCGAGCATGATTTCCCGCGCCGCATTCTGGATTGGCGTCAACTGTCAAAGCTGAAATCAACTTATACGGATGCGCTTCAGGAACATGTCAACAAAGAAACCGGGCGCGTTCACACATCTTATTCGATTGCGGGGGCGTCCACGGGGCGTCTGGCATCAACCGATCCGAACCTGCAAAACATCCCGATCCGCTCCGAGGAAGGCCGCCGCATTCGCGAGGCTTTCGTCGCAGAACAGGGTAAGGTTTTGGTCGCGCTGGACTATTCCCAAATTGAATTGCGTATTTTGGCGCATATCGCTGATATTCCCGAGCTGAAGCAAGCCTTTCGCGATGGCATCGACATTCACGCCCTGACCGCATCGGAAATGTTCGGTGTGCCGATAGACGAAATGACGCCAGACGTGCGCCGTCAGGCCAAGGCAATTAACTTTGGTGTAATTTATGGCATCTCCGGCTTTGGTCTAGCGCGGAATTTGCGTATTCCACGCGCTGAAGCACAAGGATTCATTGACCGCTATTTCGAACGTTTCCCCGGCATTCGCACCTACATGGACGACACAAAGGCGTTTGCCAAAGAGCACGGATATGTCCAGACGCTCTTTGGCCGCAAGATCAACACGCCCGAGATCGGTGCCAAAGGACCGCGCGCCGGTTTTGCCCAGCGCGCCGCAATCAATGCCCCGATCCAAGGCACTGCCGCAGATGTCATTCGCCGCGCCATGATCCGTATGCCCGACGCTATTGAGGGGATACCGGCGACCATGCTGCTGCAGGTGCATGATGAACTGCTGTTCGAGGTGGAGAAAGGCGCAGAGGACGATTTGATCAAGGCTGCCCGCAACGTGATGGAAAATGCAGCTAACCCCGTGGTCAAGCTGGATGTAACGCTAACTGTTGACGCTGGCGTTGGGGCAAACTGGGCCGAGGCGCACTAGTCACCGCGGTATTATCAATATCGCGGCCTTTCGGCTCCCTCAGGCGTGTTCGTTTTTGACCATCTTTGCCACAATACGCCGGGCAAACGGCGCGACGAACAGTACCGTTGGAAACGCGACCAGCCAGCTGGTTAGCCACGCACCGATCCACACCCCGAACAGCCCGCTTTCCCAGCCTGTGGTGCGAATAATCGCAATGCTGGAAACGATAAAAGACATGACGCCAGACAGAATAAATGCGAAGGCGATCGGCGCGAAACGGGGGGGTATCATAGCATTTTCATCCAACTGAGGCTGTCTTCGGACTTGGGACCGGGGTTATATTCACCGCTTAACCAACCGTCATAGCCAGCACCGGCCATCACCGCAAAAAGCCTGGTAAAATCGATATCACCGCTGCCGGGGGCACCGCGATTAGGGGTGTCGCCAATCTGTGCATGAACGATATGGGGCAAGTAAGTCTCAAAGACTTCGGCAGCATCGCCGTGGATCATTTGCGCATGGTAGCTGTCAAATTGAAGCCCGACATTTGGCATCGATACAGCGTCCAGAACCTGCTTGGCCAATCCGTAGTCATTCAAGAAATATCCCGGCATTGCGACGGGGTTTAACGGCTCAATCGTCAGCATCAGCCCCTCGGGCGCGACACTTGCCGCCCAGATCAAGTTGCGACAAAAGGTTTCGAACGCCGCGTCCCCTTTTGCGGTGCCAGCCATGACATGAACGAACCGGACATCCAGCGCCTCTGCATATCGAAAGGCACGCACGATATCCTTACGAATCTCCTTAGCCAGTTCAGGCACCGCCGCAAACCCGCGTTTGCCACCTTTAGGGTTCAACGGCGGCGCATTGATCAAGATTAGTTCCAGCCCATTTCGATCACATGCCAACTTTGTCGTTGTAACGTCATTGTCGTAGGGAAACAGAATTTCGACCGCGGTAAACCCTGCCCGTGCGGCCGCTTCGAACCGCTCAGCATAGGGAATCTCTTGCCACAAAAGGCTTAGGTTTGCGGCAGGTTTCATTCGCTTGATGCTCGAATAGTTTGCGTTGACCCATGCTATCTGAATCGTGGAAAAAGACCAGTACGACAGACCCTAATCAGGCAATTCATCCGACGGGATCAGCCCGAAAAACGTGCCGCTTGACCAAACGCCAAACCACTCATCGTGGTGCTCACCCAAATCAACTAGCCGGTAAAAGCTTTTGCGATCAATCAAGGCCTCTAAGTTGCGTCGAACCCGTATGTAAGGTGATGGTTCACCTGTTTCGGTATCGCGCACGACACGGATCGGAAAATCGTCACTGGCAGTAGCGACATCATCAAGGTTGGTCTTGAAAACCAAGGTCTGATCGCGCCCGTCGCCATGAACATCAAAATCAATAGCGACAAATGGCGCGTCTTCAACGCGGATCCCGACCTTTTCCACCGGTGTGACCAAGAAGTATTTGTCGTCCTCGCGGATCAGAATCGACGCGAACAGCTTGACCATTCCCCGACGACCAATCGGTGTACCTTCATGAAACCAAGAACCGTCGCGCTTGATCACTATGTCGATGTCACCGGAAAATGGCGGATTCCACGTCTCGACAGGCGGCAATCCGCGTGTTTTTGTTGCGGAAACAGAGGCTGCAAGGCCTGCAGCGGTCGGGGTCACGGTTTTTTGTCCACTCATTGCTTTTGCCATTTCCAGTTCGCGAGATACACTTACACTTAACATATATAATTCAGAGGACGCGAAAGTCATGACCGAAGCCAGCGAAATGGTAGCCGATATAGAAGCACTCGGGGAAAAGCTGGCGGAGGCCAAGGCATCCATCACCAACCGCTTTATAGGGCAGGAACGCGTTGTTGACCTGACACTGACCGCATTACTATGCGGGGGTCACGGTCTGTTAATTGGCTTGCCGGGTCTGGGCAAAACGCGCCTTGTCGAAACGCTAGGCACCGTGATGGGGCTGGATGGCAACCGCGTGCAGTTTACTCCCGATCTTATGCCGGCCGATATTCTAGGATCTGAAGTGTTGGACACCGCCCCCGATGGCAGCCGCGCGTTCCGCTTTGTCAAA
>JAPKCR010000399.1 GCA_026421135.1 Sulfitobacter sp.
CCAGCGGATCAATGCCCATGTCATCAAGATATCTCATCACCTCGCCTTGGCCCCGCTGAATGTCTTCTACAGCGACAAAAGCAGGTAATAACGTGCTCTCCCCGAAATAATGCTGGTGCACGCCGACCGAGGCATCATCAGGGATAATGCGACCGGTGCCAGCGGCTAGCAGATAAGGGCAGGCGGAATAGCAGATATCACCGGACCGAAGCGCAGTGGTCAGATCGGCAGTGCGCAGATATCGCCCCAGTAGCAGCGCGTCCTGCACTGATCCACCGGGGGAATTCAGGATCACGCCTTGGGGCTTGGGGTCTAGCTCAGCCAACTGCTTTTCGATCCGCTCTGCGTCGCCCGGCTCAATGCCACCTTCCAGCAGTGCCCTTTGCCCGCCTTCAACAACCGTCAGCGTCAGTCTTTCGGGCAGGAGCGTTGTTGGCATGGGTTGGCCCCCGGGTGGCGCACGGTCAGGCCGGAATCGTCGGGTTTGGTCGCCGGGCCGCACTGGGTCAGTTAATTCAGGCGCGCGTGGGCCGAAACTGGGCAGGCGCAGGCCATTGCGCAGATCGCCCCAGAACAGCAAGACTGCCAACCCCAGTTGAAACAGCAGCACCCAGACCAGAACTCTGCCTACTGGGTTGCGTTTAGGGGCGTCCGTTGTGTCGCTCATGTTGATTTCAGGGGCGTTACGCGTGGTGGATTTTCGGCTGCTACCGATGCGGCGTTAGGACCTTTCATCGACGCATCCACGTCACGCATCGCGCTTACAGCGGCCCGCAGCTCCGCCAGCGTCAAGGTCTCCTCGATCGAGGTGCCTTCGCGCCCTTCGCGGATCGCCCCGTGGGTGATGGCAAGAATAAACACCAAAACGCCAGGCAACAGGTCAATAGCTATCGCACCGGCCCAAGACGGCACAAAATTGCGGGCGTATTTGATCACCGCATCGGCGCTTGAAATCGGGGTATAGGTGGTCTCGGTCGGGGGTGGCATGGCCAGCACCGCTTGCGCTGCGCGTTCGAGTGTTGTGGCGCGTTGGGCGAGCACCTCAAGCACCGAAGTGATAGTAGATGCCTGATTGCCGCGCGATTCCGCTGAGCCGCCGTCCAATTCTGGCAAAACCACGGAAGCCGACAAATCCTGCGCCGCGCGTTCCACCAATGAGGCGACGGAAAGCTGGCGCAGCTGAGTGATCAAGCCGGCAAGCCGCACGGCTTGTTCCGAAAACTCAACTGACCGTGCCTCGACCGGACCGGGTTCGACCGTAAGGGCACGCATGCGGCTTAGCAGTTGGTTGCCTTCGACAAACGCAGCATCGACCAGAGGCGTCTGGGTTGCGATCTGGGCTTCAAGCCCTGCCAATTCCGAAGATTTCTGACGCAGTACACGAAACACGGCACCACGTCCTGCAAGACCGGACAAGCCGCCGGTCGCCTCTTGTTCGCTCAGATCCTCAAAGCTTTGACGCACGCGGGTAACATCGCGCTCCAACCCTTGTGCTGAAAGGGCAATCTCGTGAGCATGTTCCAGCGATCCTTGGTAGTCCTGAACCGTCACGGCGAGGTGTTGTTCCACTGCCGCCGACCCCGCAAGTGCGGCCGCATTCAGCCAGCTCGACATTGCGATAATCGCCAGTGATCCGAGCGCCATGGCACCTAATAATCCAGTCCGCGCCCGCGCGCCGCGCACCGCAGGAAAGAGGCGTAACATATAGGACCAGAACACAAAAATCCCGACCGACACGGCAATAGAATAGGCAATTGCGGCAAATGCCGACATTGCGCCATTGTCATCCAGCAAAGAGGACACGCCCAGATAGGTATAGATACCCGAGGCGACAGCCAAAACGCCCAAGGCCGTACCTGAAAAGGCATCCAGCCAGCTTAAATGCCCTTCCAGCTCGCGGGCATAGCGTGCGCCACGCTGGTGCTGATTGGCGTGCGTTGTATCGTCTGTCATGAATTGACCCCTTGCCCTACCGATCCAAAGATAGGGCCGCGCAGCAAAATAACCAAGGTGTTAGGTCGGGGCTTGCCTCATGTTCACGTATTGTTCATAAATGCAGGCATGACACTCGACGATCCCAAACCCCTGCAGCCCGGCCAAATTTTAGCGCGCGGCGTGGCGCGCCACCTGTCGGCGCTTGGGTTTGTCTGTGTCGAGGAACTGGTGCCTGCGCGTGGCTTGCGTGTTGATGTGATGGCCCTTGGCCCCAAAGGCGACATCTGGATTGTCGAATGCAAATCAAGCCGCGCCGATTTCATGACAGACAGCAAATGGCAGGGCTATCTTGAATGGGCCGATCGCTTTTTCTGGGCCGTTGACGCGGATTTCGACACCGATCTTCTGCCAGACCACTCCGGCTTAATTATCGCTGACGGATACGGTGCCGAAGTTTTGCGCATGGGTGAAGAAACCCGCCTTGCCGCAGCACGTCGCAAGGCCATGACCCATAAATTCGCAACCCACGCGGCACGCAGACTGCACTATTTACGTGATCCGCATCTGACCCAGCATTGGGACTGATCTCTTAATTCCAAATTGATCTTGATCCCAGGGGGCCGCGCCTTGGCGTGGTCGGGACCGGCCCCCTTGAACCCACTATCAAAAAACTCAGCGTTTTTTACTTGCGTTTTTACCCGCGCGATGCGCTGCAGCCATAATTTCTTCGGCAATCTCCACAGCCTCGTCGGGCGTGAAATCCATCGGGATTTCAATGCCGCCATCGGCTTCGATAAAAAGCCGGACCATGCCTGCGTCGGTCGGGCCGATTTGCAGGTTTGCTTCGATGTCGCGTTCAGTGTCGATACCCATAGGTCCCTCCGAAATGATGTCGCCAGCGTTAGCGCGGGCGCAGATGAAAGGCAAGTTTGACCAAACACGCGATGAGGCGAACAATTTAAATTCGCGCGTCTTAGGGTATTGCAATCTTTTTGCTTGGACGTTAGATCGGCGCAAGTGCCGCCTTAGCTCAGTTGGTTAGAGCGCCTGATTGTGGATCAGGAGGTCCCTGGTTCGAGACCAGGAGGTGGTACCATTATCCCCCCTCAGACGAACCCCTACTTTAGATCGACCGTTTGGCGTAACGCGCCGCTGGTCCTGTCAAAGATCAAGATCTGATTTTCGTTTGTCACAATCGCATACCAATCCGGCCCTTGGGTGAATGCAGTGGCCTTTTCACCGCTCGGCAACACAATTACATCCGGCAAATCCGGCGCTTTGCTCGAGAAGCGGATGACAAGCAGGCCAATCACGACTAGAAGGCCGCAAATCATAGTGGCGGTAAGCACCGTCACCAGCCTCCGCAGGAACTTGATGTTTGGGGGCTCGGAAGGATCAGTCATGTCGCACCGCCGTATCAGTTTTGTCATCGCGGACACACCGCCGCCGCGCCTTGATAAGGCGCTTGCCCGCGATGTGCCAGAGGACGCGAACCTGTCGCGGACCCGCTTGCTAAGGCTGATCACCAATGGTGCAGTTCAGATCGACAATTCAGTGGTGACAGACCCCCGTGCCCGCGTGACGGAAGGGCAAGA
>JAPKCR010000400.1 GCA_026421135.1 Sulfitobacter sp.
ATCGACAGAAAGCGAATTACCTAACTGTCCGCGCGGGTCAGACAGACCGGACCGATTATCAATGGCAAAGTTCACGGGCTGTGCGTGCAGCACCTCGCGGTCCTCGCCGTATTCCGGAACATCACAGCTGGCCAAAACCTGTGCGACGTCCTGCTCGGACACCACCTGCCCTTCCAGATCAATTTCGGCATCCAGCCCATAACTGCGCGGCTCGGCCCCTGAGAAACAGGCGATCACGTGATCCACGCGGATGTTGGCCATTTTTTGCGCAGCCTGAAGGGCTGTGCGGACGGCACGTTCGGTTTCTTGCATCGCGCAGATTTCGCCAAAGCGCACACCGCGCGAACGGGTTGTCGCCGCCCCGATGACGCGGAAACCGGATTGACCGGCAAGCGATCCGATCTCGCCCTCGTCCGAAATACGGCCGGACCCGTCGAAACGCAGGACAAGGCACGCGATTTTCGAGCTACCCACATCCAAAATAGCCACAACGCCGCGCTGCATTGCAAGCTTGCGCATGTGGCGCATCGACCGTTGACTGTCGTAAAGATCCATAACGTTACTGTCCCGAAATTTGCCTGATGCGCCACCATTCTTGGGTGGCCTCTTTATTCATTTGCACGGTTGGTCTTTGTGCCAACCGCATATCGACCCGTGCAACATCACGGGTCAGAACTTCTTGTGCGCCTTCCAGCGCGATGACACGTTCAAGTGCCTGAATTGCGCCTGTCTCGGGCAGCAAAATACGCTGCTCGCGATCCAGCACAACATCCCAGCGACGCGCGCCCATGCGGATAAACCCGCGCAAGCGGTTCCCCAAGGGGGCCGCAACGCGCAGCAGATCCAGCGCCTCGGCGACGCTTGCGTTGGCCTGTTCGCCCGCAACTAGTGGCAAATCTTGGCGGTCGGTACGATGCGCAATGTCGCCGATATAGGTGCCTTCGGCGTCAATCAGCGCCAAACCGTCCTCGGTACGCCAGACCGCGACCGCAACGCGCGGCTCAACGTCGACATGCAGCAAGCCGCCCGGTTTCACCCGCAAAGTCGCCTGTTTGACGCCAGCCAACTCCATAATTGCGGACCGCATCGCGGGCAGGTCCAGATCGAAAGAACTGGTAGGAAATTCAACTGGCACAGCAGCACGAACATCCGCAGCCAGATCGGCTTCGACCCCGTCAATGGCCATCAGCTTGACCATAAATTCGGGGCGCTGCTCGATGCTTGCCCGCATCTTCGAGTAACTTTCCGTCAGCTGCCCCCGACGCGTATCATCGGCCAGATAGACCGTGCCTGCCAACAGCGCCAAGCTGAACGGCACGCCAACGCGCAGACCGAACAGGAATGTCGGCGTCAACATCAGACGTTGCATGCGCCATGCCCAGCGGGACGGGGCAGGATCAGCCTTTAGCGTCTTTGTGGGTTTGACCCGGCTAATCAGCGATTGCATGACGCGTCCTCCACCATCCAGGCGCAAAGTTCGCCAAAGGAAATGCCAACCGCTTGAGCTTGCTCAGGCGACAGCGATGTCGGCGTCATGCCGGGCTGTGTATTGGTTTCCAGCAGGATCAGCCCCTCGGCACCGCGGGCTTCATCCCACCGGAAATCCGTGCGGCTGACACCGCGACACCCAAGCGCGTTATGGGCGCGAAGGGCATAATCCATGCACAGATTGAAAATTTCTTGGGGGATATCGGCGGGGACCACGTGGGTTGATCCGCCCTCTTTGTATTTCGCGTCGTAATCATACCAACCGGTGGTCAGAATATCAGTCACCGTCAGGGCGCGTTGCCCCATCACCGTGGTGGTCAATTCGCGACCGGCGGCAAATTTCTCGACCATCACTTCGGCTGGCATATCCGCGCTTAGCTGCGGGGGGCCGTTGTTTTCGATATTAACCAGATATACCCCGACCGAGGACCCTTCGTTGTTGGGTTTTACCACATAGGGCGGTTCCATCATGTGGCGCGCCCGAACATCCGAGGCTGCCGCGATAATGCTTTCGACGATGGGCAGACCGGCAGCGCGGAACACTTCTTTGCTGCGTTGTTTGTCCATCGCGAGGGCCGATGCCAGCACGCCCGAATGGCTGTAAGGGATACCCATCCATTCAAGTATGCCCTGAACGCAGCCGTCCTCGCCCCAGCGACCATGCAGGCAGTTCAAAACAACATCGGGTGCCGCAGCACGCAAATCTGCGTACAGATCGGGACCGGCGTCCACTTCGATAACGTTAAAATTTCTGTCCCGCAAAGCAGCTGCGCATGCACGCCCTGTTGAAAGCGACACTTCGCGCTCTGCGGAAGGGCCACCCATCAGTACCACTACTTTCGGGTCTGTCCTGCTCGACATGCCCACTCAATGTGCCTTTTTAACTGGGTCTTGATGACCCTAATTATTATGTAGTTTGCCGCAACGCGGCCTAGTGCCTGTGCGTTCGCGCGATTATTTTTCGCCGATCCGCATAATTTCCCACTCTAGCGTGATACCGCTGGAATCGTAAACCTTTTTTCGCACCTCTTCGCCCAATCCTTCCAACTCAGCGGCAGTGGCACCGCCCGTATTGATCAGAAAATTAGGGTGTTTGGGGCTCATTTGTGCGCCGCCCAACGTGGCCCCACGCATGCCGGCATCGTCAATAACCTTCCACGCCTTCAGATCATGGCGATCATCGGCCTGACCTGTGCTGGAAAATCCAGCCGGATTGCGAAAGGTTGATCCCGCGCTGCGGTCTTTGGTTGGTTGGGTCTCATCACGCTTACGCAATTGGTCTTCCATGCGGGCGTGCAGCGTTTCGGGGTCGCCTTTCGGTGGGGCAAACGTCGCCGAAATCACAACGCAGCCGTCGTCCAGAGTGGATTGACGATATTTGAAATCAAGGTCTTGCGCGGTCAAGGTAATCCTGTCGCCGCCACGCGTAATCGCCTGCGCGCTGACAAAATGATCGGCCGTATAGCTGCCATAACACCCTGCATTCATCCGCACTGCCCCGCCGATACTGCCTGGGATTGTGCGCAAAAACGTGAGGTCCAACCCCGCATCCGCTGCTTTGCGGGCAACATGGGCATCTAATGCCGCCGCCCCTGCAATGACGCGGTCGCCGTCGATCTCGATTTGGTTAAAGCCGCGACCTAGCCGGATCACCACGGCGCGCAATCCGCCATCGCGAACGATAAGGTTTGACCCAACACCCATGGGAAAAACTGCCATGTTTTCAGGCAAGGCCCGCATGAAGGCTGCCAGATCATCCGCATCGGCAGGCTGATACAAATAATCCGCCACACCCCCGACACGCAGCCATGTCAGATCACTTAGCGGGCGTTGCGGCGTCAGCTTGCCGCGCATATCGGGAAAAGAAATATCGGTCATGGCGTGGGGCGTAGCGTTGTTTGCAGATGGCGTCAAACATGCGGCCCTTTTTCAATACGGCTGTCGCGCCACTGGCGCATAAAACGGCCAATCAGCCATCCAGTTGCAAGCGCGCAAATGGCGTACAAGACCGCAGACATCTGGGCCATCAG
>JAPKCR010000401.1 GCA_026421135.1 Sulfitobacter sp.
CCCAAGAAGGTCTGTGTGGGTGGGGCGTATGGCCTCTAACCGACGTCATTGGCAGATCCGGCCTTGATGACTTTGAAAACTCGATGAGTGCGCTGAGAGAAATAACAATGCGCGGAACATCCGAATTCGATGTTCGTCCGTTTATTGAAGCTGACGCAAAACGGGCGCTTTCCATCATACTGGGGTGGGCTGGTGATAAAAACGAACACGTTCGGCGGTTGGCGTCCGAAGGGTCGCGACCAAGGTTGCCATGGGGTATGCGACTAAAAACCCTGATTGCCGACCCGGCAATAACCATCCCGATACTGCAGGCGCTTCGCGATGATCCGTCTGAATATGTTCGCCGTTCAGTGGCAAATCACTTGAATGATATTGCGAAAGATCATCCTGACTTTGTGGCAGGAATTGCGGGTGATTGGATGCGGGACGCGTCAAATAACCGCCAGAAGTTGATCCGGCACGCCTGTCGAAGCCTAATCAAACAAGGACACAAAGAAACCTTGGCTGTATTCGGACTTGGGTCACCTATCATCTCGGGTCCTCAGATCGAAATCGCCACAGGATCCGTCGTGTTAGGTGGGGCTTTGGAATTCTGCGTCACGCTAAGTTCGGAAGGCCGTGAGCCACAAAAAATGCTCATCGACTATGTCGTACATCACCGCAAAGCAAACGGGACACTTGCCCCTAAAGTATTCAAATGGAAGCAATTTATTTTACAGCCGAACGAAACCGTGACCTATGCGCGTCAGCACGCCATTCGTCCGATAACCACACGGAAGTATTATCCTGGAGAACACGTCCTTTCTCTTAGGATCAACGGGCAGGACTTTGGAGGAGCGGTTTTCGAACTTTCGATCTAGGTCCAGATCGCACCAATTTGCATGTCAAAGAAATCAGATTTTGTAACCACTTGAAAGAACCGCTGCTTTTTCCACTAAGCTGTCCTCCGGTGACACTAAATGCTGCGATCAGTCGTATTGTCTGCTTCCCTGGGTTCGCTTCCATTGGTGCGAGTTGCAGCATCGGTCAATTTGGGCCCTAAACGGTCATTCGCCGCGCCGAGCATGAAGGTCCGCAAAGGGCCGTTTAGTCGCTGAGCATCCAACGACCCTCGGGGTGGAAGGCGTGAAACGCGAAAGCGAAGGGGATGTCATGCGCCACATCCCGGCCCTGGGCATCGCGGACCCGGACATTACCCACCTCGCGCCCCTGTCCGATGTTTCCGGTATCGAGCGCGGAGGCCTGCCCCTCGGCCCAACTCAACGTCAGCCCCTCCTCTTTGATTGTGCGTTCACGGGACAGGCGCGTCAGCGGCCATGCCCGGTTACCGACCCGGACCACACGTTCCAGAGGTGGAATGCCGTGCGGCGGGTCCTCGCCCGAATAGAGGAAAGGCCGGCTTGTATCGTAGTTGCGATAAGGGTTCGTGCCATAGGCCCTGCGCCAGTCCGGCTCGTCGAGCACAAGCCCGTTTGGATGCGCGTCGCGGAACGCCGCCCAGCTTTCCATCCAGGCTGGAAGCTGATTCAAAGTGCGTCCCGTCATCTCACCTGCGATACCTTCTCCCAGTGCCTGCTGCCACCAGCTTTCTGTCTGATGGTCGTACATGATCATGTCCGAATGGCGTAGCAGGCCGGAGACGCCGAAGGTCAGAGTGCGTCCGCCCAGCTGCCCGTCAAAAACCATTCCAGTGTTACAGAGCGGGCAGAAGGTGACGGTGATCGGTTGACCATCCACCACGTCGTTCACGATCTCGTGCCACATCAAGTAGCGGATTGGATAAGCACGGGCCACGCCGTCGTCGGGCATGTAGGTCATCACAGGTTCGCGGTCATCGAGCCGCGTCTCCTCGGAAGCTTGGATGAAGCTGGGATCGAGGATCGCCGGGATACCATCGCGTGGCGGCCCGCCAGAGACGACCTCGCCGAGGTCAATGGCGAGGCGCGAGAAATCCGTGTTGGGCCACGCGGCGTCAAAAGGGTTCGCCTGTGCCGTGGCTGGTGCGGCGGCCAGCAGGGGCAGCGCGGCAAGCGCCTGCAAGAAGGAGCGCAACGGTCCGAAGGAGCGCTTGGGCGGGAAGAGATTTCGGGTCATAGCAGAAGCTCCGGATAAGAAAGTACCGCCAGCATAGAACATCTTGTGATCACGCCTTGCACACAATTGCGTTAGCTTGCCGTACCGAAACGCATCGGCGGCGGCTGTGTCAGAAGATCACGGGGATTAGCCCGCGGTCGGCCCCGCGAAGAAAGCTTTTGACTCGCAGCTTGCCACAAGCGGGCCGTTTGTGAGCACGGCGATATCGTTAGACATCTGGCGCACGACGCGAGATCAACAACCGATAGCACTACGCGACGCGCGAATGACTGCAATGCGAAAGCTGCAGCGCAGCGCTGAAAAGACCGACCAGAGGCGGCTTTGGGCCGAGATTTGTCCTTTGAACGCTTGGCGTAGATCGCCCGGAATGCTCAGGTCATCAGTCTTCGGCGCAACTTATCGTCGTGCGTAGCGCACATGTCGGACTTACCGAAGCGATACCGATTGTGCGCTATACGGCGATATATCCATTCGCGGAGCCCTCGCGGGAGAACGCGTAGCAGGCTGGCGAGCCTTGCTCCACCGCCCAAGCGCTCGCCAATCCGGATGATCGCTTCCATACCGGACCATGCTTGCCCGTCTTCGAGAAAGAGCCAGGTCTCAGGATCCACCGGGTCCAGTCCGTAATGACGCACGAGAGCATCGCCGGTTTTCGACTGGGCGGGGCAAAGGCGGAACGTCCCCGCTTTATCCAGTTTCGCGATTGTACGCGCACCCCAGGAGCAAAGTGCGCAGTCGCCGTCCATGACCGCTATTTGGCCACTGTCGTCGAAGGCAGGAACGGCTGGATCCTCTCGATACGAATAGGCTGTTCTCTCTGCAAGTGCTGCCATTTTACTCTCCACAGTTCGTTGGACCCAGCATGCGTCGTTTCATAAGAAACGACAACAGTGGGCGAGCGTGATCCGCAAATGCCAGTTTGGCGATACAAACTAGAAGGGCAGCGTCGTCCGCGTTGCGTAATTTTATCCGTCTCCCAATTTTGGGGTTGCGACGAATGTCTCCTATGGCGGGCCGCACTGCGGCATCGCAATCCTATGCTGAAGGTCGGCAATGGGCCGAATTGGTTATATCAGCAGGGCCATCCACTATGGCTGGATGTTGAAGCTGAATTCGCTCAAATCCGTTGTGTGGTGGAAAGAGGTTACAAGAAATGCTGTCAGCGGAGCGCAAGATATGGCTTTTGGATGAGGTCGTTTCGACGGCTTTTGCATCGTGGCATATTTATATCTCCGGATATGATAAGTTCAACAATTGGCCTGACGAATGGCGAGATCGAGCCGCGTATGCTGGTTACACCACGATAAATGCGTTGCTCAGCCATAGCCTTATGGCCTCATGGTATGCATTGATTGATTCATGCCAGCGTTCGTATTCGATGCACCATGCTGTTAGGGATCAGTCACTGGTCATTAC
>JAPKCR010000402.1 GCA_026421135.1 Sulfitobacter sp.
CTTGGTTGCTGCAATTATCGAAGCCTACGAAGCAGATACCGGTCATAGCTGATGTCAGCCTTGATTTTCAGTTTGCCGATTAAACTCCGGGGGACCGGGGGCTGGCCCCTGGACTGTCCTTTATGAGCGCACTCGACATCGCCATAGAAGACCCACGGTGGCAAGATCTGGATATTGAAGCCCTTGCCCAGCGGGCGATCTGCATGAGCCTGGTGCATCTGGGCGTCGATCCAGACATGGCCGAGGTGTCCATTCTTGCCTGTGACGATGCCCGCATCGCCGAGCTGAACGCCGATTTTCGCGGCAAACCCCAGCCCACCAATGTGCTTAGCTGGCCCTCAGACGAACGCGGTGCCGAAATCGACGGCGGCAATCCGCTGCCGGTAAAGCCTGACTTTGACGGGCTGCTGGAACTGGGCGATATCGCTATTTCCTTTGACACCTGCGCCGCCGAGGCTGAAATCGCAGGAAAATCAATGGCAGACCATGTTTCACATCTTACGGTTCATGGGTTGCTTCACCTTTTGGGCTATGATCATGAGCGTGACGACGATGCAACGCTCATGGAGCGTATCGAAGTCGAAATACTTGGCAAATTGGGCATAGATGACCCATATAGGGATCACGCAAGCGCCTAGCTTGCCTTAGTGAATAAAGACGGGACCCGATGGACGATACAGACGGATCATCTGAGGCAGCGCAGAGCGCGCGGCTTGCGGACGAATTTGATAGCACAGAAACCTTAGAAGAAGACGCGCCAAAGACAGGCGGATTTTTTTCCCGCGTCATTGGTGCACTCAGCGCATCAGAGGTCACCGAGGCGGATGAAACCGTTTCGCCTCAGGCAGACAGGCTGTCGTCGCGTGGGATGATGAACCTGCGCAGCATGCGTGTGGATGATGTTGCTATTCCCAAGGCCGACATTACTGCGGTGCCTGTGACCTCGACCATGGACGAGCTTGTGGCAATTTTCAAGGAAAGCGGGCTCACCCGCTTGCCGGTCTATGACGGGACACTCGATACCCCTGTCGGGATGGCGCACCTGAAGGATCTTGCATTGACCTATGGCTTTAACGCCAAAACCGATGACTTTGATCTTCGGTCCATGCTGCGTCCGCTTGTGTTTGTGCCGCCGTCCATGACGATTGGTGTGTTGCTGACTAAAATGCAGGCAGAAAGGCGTCACATGGCGCTGGTCATCGACGAATATGGCGGTGTCGACGGGCTTGTCACGATCGAAGATTTGATCGAGCAAGTCATAGGCGAGATCGAAGATGAGCATGATGTAGACGAGGGTAAATATTGGACCCTTGAAAAAACCGGCTCCTATATCGTTCTGGCCAAGACGCCTTTGGCCGATTTTGAGGCCGAGATTGGCTATTCACTGACCGACCACGACGATGTCGACGAAGAAGAAATCGACACGCTGGGCGGGCTGGTGTTCATGCTTTCGGGTCGTGTTCCGGCACGCGGCGAAGTTGTCGTACACCCTGACGGGCCGGAATTCGAAGTGATCGACGCCGATCCACGCAGCATCAAGCGCCTTCGAGTACGTGTGGCCGGATCGGTATAATGTCTGCAAAGGTTGCTGCTTGGCTGCGGTTTGCAGCGGCTGTTCTTGCGGGGGCTGTGGCAGCCATTGGCCAAGCACCCTATGACATACCGATACTTCTGTTTTTTGGATTTGTGGGTGCGGTACAGTTATTTCGCGCCAGCCCGCGCCCCTTGCAAGCCGCTGCCATTGGTTGGGGATTTGCTTTCGGCTATTTCCTGCATGGCTGGTTGTGGCTTTTGTCACCGTTCATGGTCGATCCTGATCGATATGCGTGGATGGCACCTTTTGCGCTGATTATCATGTGCGGGGGGCTGGCGCTGTTTTGGGGTTTAGGCTTTGGCATGGCGCGCTGGATGTCACCCCGTATTTGGCCGCTAATTTTTTGCCTGCCCGCCGCTGAAATGTTGCGGGGCTATTTGTTCACCGGGTTCCCGTGGGGGATGCTCAGTCAGGGCTTGGTCGATCTGTGGCCGGGTCAGGGTTTGGCCTTCGTCGGTCCGTACGGGATGACCCTAGTGGTTGTTGCGGCGGCGGCGGTCTTTATGCCGCCAACGCGGTACCTTGGCAAAATCCGAATTGGGCTTTGGGCTGCCAGGGCGTTGATCTTGGCGGCATTTGTGGTTCCTTTCAGAGCAGGCCCTTCGCCGGTTACCGACAACACCATTCGATTGGTCCAGCCCAACGCCGCACAAAAGGACAAATGGGACCCCGTCAAAATACCGGAGTTCTTTGACCGGCAACTGGCCTTGACGAGCGCAGCCCCTAAGCCCGGCAATGCAGCGCCTGACTTAATTCTTTGGGCTGAAACCGCGATCCCGTGGCCTTTGGATTTGGCCGAAGGGGCACTAAGCCAGATCAGCTTTGCGGCTGGGGACACACCAGTTGTTTTAGGCGTTCAGCGTCGCGACATGATGCAGTTTTACAACTCGGCTGTGCTGCTAAGCCCATCGGGTACGGTCACGCAGACCTATGACAAGCATCACCTTGTCCCGTTCGGCGAATATATTCCCTTTGGGGATGCGTTGGCGAAAATCGGCATCAGCAGCTTTGCGTCTCAACTGGGCAATGGCTATTCATCGGGGGATGGTGCGGTCCTGATGGATTTGGGGCCGCTTGGGTTGGCGTTGCCGCTGATTTGCTACGAGGCTGTGTTCGCCCGTGATGTGAACGCCGCGCCACAACGCCCTGCATTTCTTATGCAATTGACGAATGATGCATGGTTCGGAAAAGGGCAGGGGCCGCTGCAACATCTGGCCCAAGCCAGAATGCGTGCGATCGAACAAGGCCTTCCGATGGCGCGGGTGGCTAACACCGGCGTGTCTGCAATGATCGACCCCGCGGGGCGGATCACCAACAGCCTTGCTCTGAATACTGCAGGGTTTTTGGATGCCCGACTGCCAGCAGCACGCGCGCCGACTTTGTACAGTCGATTTGGTGAATGGCCGTTCCTGATGGTGTTGCTGATTGGTCTTTTAAGCGCACTAAGGGGACGCCTTCGCAAGTTACCGTTTGACGCGCAGTCTCGTCAAAGTTAAGCCCCATTCACCGGCCACAACGGCTTCCTGACGTGGCTAAGAAATCTATTGGAGCACTACATGTCCCGGAAAAACTATACCTTCACCTCGGAATCCGTTTCCGAGGGCCATCCTGACAAGGTTTGCGACCGTATTTCAGACGCCGTTTTGGACGCATTTCTGACAGAGGAACCCGAAGCACGCGTTGCTGTTGAAACTTTCGCCACAACCAATCGGGTTGTTATCGGCGGTGAGGTTGGCCTGTCTGACAAGGGTAAACTAGTCGAATATATGGGCAAAATCGAAGATATTGCCCGCGCCTGTATCAAAGACATCGGGTATGAGCAGGACAAATTTCACCACGCGACATGCGAAATCACCAACTTGTTGCACGAACAATCCGCGCATATCGCGCAGGGTGTTGATTCATCC
>JAPKCR010000403.1 GCA_026421135.1 Sulfitobacter sp.
CAGCGATACGGATGCAGCCTGCCGGTCTTTGGTGACGATGCTGGGGCAGGGTGGATGGTTACAGTATTCAGGTGCGCAAGGGGGCGAGGCGCTGGATGTACGCAGCTTGTGCCTAATCCGCGAAACTTTGGCACGGCATGACGGGTTGGCGGATTTTTCCTTTGCTATGCAAGGGCTTGGAACCGGTGCGATCAGTCTGTTTGGCACGCCTGAACAGCAAGCTGAGTGGCTGCCAAAAACGCGGTCTGGTGCCGCAATTTCTGCCTTTGCATTGACGGAGCCTCAGTCTGGGTCCGATGTGGCAAATTCCACCATGACGGCGACGCGGGACGGTGATGAATATGTCTTGAATGGCGAAAAAACCTGGATTTCAAACGGCGGTATCGCAGACGTTTACACGTTGTTTGCACGAACCGGCGAAGCACCGGGTGCGCGTGGGCTATCTGCCTTTATTTTGCCAGCCGATCTGGCCGGTTTTGAAATCGCAGAACGCTTGCAGGTCATCGCGCCGCATCCCTTGGCAACCTTGCGCTTTACCGATTGCCGCGTGCCTGCGTCCGCAATGCTGGGCGTCCCAGGGCAAGGATTTGCCATCGCGATGTCGGTTCTGGATGTATTCCGGTCCACAGTTGCTGCTGCGGCCCTGGGCTTTGCCCGCAGAGCGCTGGACGAGGCATTACAGCGTGTGACCACGCGCGAGGTCCAAGGCAAGCCGCTGGCAGATTTGCAGATGGTTCAGGGGCATATTGCCGATATGGCAGTGGATGTGGATGCATCTGCTTTGCTGATCTACCGTGCTGCGTGGCTCAAGGATCAGGGCGCGCCCCGGGTTACCCGCGAGGCAGCGATGGCCAAGCTTTTTGCCACGGATCACGCGCAATTGGTGATCGACAAAGCCGTGCAGTTGTTTGGCGGCGACGGGGTGCGTCATGGTATGATGGTGGAGAGCCTGTACCGCGAAATCCGTGCCCTGCGCATCTACGAAGGTGCGTCTGACGTGCAGCGGGTCGTCATAGCGCGCCAAACTATTGGCGCAATGTAGGGAGAGGTAGACATGCAGCCGTCTGGACATTCCGATAGCTTTTCACGCGATAACTTGCCACCACAAAGCAGTTGGCCGGACCTCCTTCTTGACGGTTTCGATTATCCTGACCGCCTTAATATAGGTGTGGAACTTACTGATTCTATGGTGAAAAAGGGGTTTGGCGATTTTACTGCCCTAATCGGAAACGGACGCAGGCGCAGTTATAAGGAACTAACCGATTGGACCAACAAACTGGCCCGCGCGATGGTCGAAAACCTAGGCGTGAAGCCCGGCAATCGTGTATTGATCCGGTCAGCGAACAACCCCGCAATGGTTGCCTGTTGGTTGGCGGCAACTAAGGCAGGCGCGGTGGTGGTAAACACCATGCCGATGCTGCGTGCCGGAGAGTTAACGGCGATTGTCGACAAGGCTCAAGTCAGCCACGCGATCTGTGACACCCGTTTGATGGATGAAATGACCGCATGCGCCAAAAGCTCGCGGTATTTGAAATCGGTCGTGGGGTTTGATGGAACCAGCAACCATGATGCTGAGCTGGACAGACTGGCGCTTGAGAAACCAGTTCAGTTTCAAGCAGTTGACACCGCGGTCGACGATGTGGCGCTGCTTGGGTTCACCTCTGGCACGACGGGCAGCCCCAAGGCGACGATGCATTTTCACCGCGATCTTCTTGTGATCGCAGATGGCTATGCCCGCGAAGTACTTCAGGTAACGCCAGAAGACGTTTTTGTGGGATCGCCCCCCTTGGCATTTACCTTTGGGCTGGGAGGACTGGCGATCTTTCCGTTGCGGTTTGGCGCGGCGGCGACGTTGCTCGAAAATGCGTCACCGCCGAATATGATTGAAATCATTGAGAAATATAAGGCGACTGTGTGTTTCACGGCCCCGACCGCCTATCGCGCAATGTTGGCGGCGATGGACCGTGGCGCGGATCTGTCCAGCCTGCGGGCAGCGGTAAGTGCGGGCGAGACCTTGCCCGCGCCAGTTTACCACGACTGGCAAAGAAAAACTGGCAAACCGATGCTGGACGGGATCGGCGCAACCGAGATGCTGCATATCTTTATTTCCAACCGCTTTGACGATCATCGCGCGGCCTGCACCGGTAAACCGGTCGCTGGATACGAGGCAAAGATAATCGGTGAGGATGGCACCGAATTGCCGCGGGGCGAGGTCGGGCGACTGGCCGTGCGGGGTCCGACGGGCTGCCGCTATCTGGCGGATGATCGACAGGCAGTCTACGTGAAGGATGGGTGGAATATCACCGGCGACAGCTTTAGCATGGACGACGATGGATACCTGCATTTTGCCGCGCGCAATGATGATATGATCATCTCGGCCGGGTATAATATCGCGGGGCCCGAGGTCGAGGCAGCGCTTTTATCGCATCCCTTTGTTGTCGAATGTGCTGTGGTGGCGAAACCGGATGAGCAGCGCGGGTCAATCGTGCAGGCACATGTTGTCTTAACCCAAGGCACGCCAAAAGATATAAGCACAATCAAACTGTTGCAAGATCATGTTAAAGCGGAAATTGCACCGTTCAAATATCCGCGGGACATTCAGTTTATTGATGTTCTACCGAAAACAGCGACCGGCAAAATTCAACGTTTCGCGCTGAGGGAAAAAGAATGAGCACCTTTGAAGACGCTTCGGAAGGGGCGAAAATGGATTTCGCCAAGGACATGTCCTATGGCGATTATCTGGGGTTGGATGCGATTTTGTCGGCCCAACATCCGCTAAGCGATGCCCATGACGAGATGCTGTTTATTGTGCAGCACCAGACATCTGAACTTTGGATGCGGCTGGCCATTCACGAACTTCAAGCGGCCCGCAAGGTCATGTTGACGGACGATCTGGCCTCGGCATTCAAGATGCTGTCGCGGGTGGCCCGGATATTCGAACAACTCAACAACGCGTGGGATGTGCTGCGCACGATGACCCCCAGCGAGTACACCGCGTTTCGCCCGTCTTTGGGCAATTCCAGCGGGTTTCAGTCCCACCAGTACCGTCTGGTCGAATATCTGTTGGGCAACCGCAACAGCGCGTTGATGCAAGTGCACAAACACAAACCCGACGCGTTGAAAGCGTTGCAAGATGAATTGGCCCAGCCCAGCCTGTATCAGGTCGCCATTGCGCATCTGTGCAAGGGGTTGGGGCACACGTCCCTTGCGGGTGATCCGGGATCGACCAACTGGGCTGCACAACCGGCTGTCCAAGACCTATGGCAGCAAGTCTATGAAAACCCTTCGAAATATTGGGCGCTGTACGAGCTGGCGGAAAAGCTGGTCGATCTTGAAGATTACTTTCGACGCTGGCGTTTTAACCATGTCACAACCGTAGAGCGGATCATCGGTTTCAAGCGCGGCACTGGCGGGACTACTGGCGTCGCTTATCTCCGCAAAATGCGTGAGGTCGAACTTTTCCCGGAACTTTGGCACGTAAGAGGAGCCCTCTAGGTGGC
>JAPKCR010000404.1 GCA_026421135.1 Sulfitobacter sp.
CGAAGTGTTGCGACGTTACAACTTTGGCGATTACCAGCCAGCCAAAGGTGCCGATTTGAGTTCTGACCTCAGCACCGATCTAGAAGGTACTGGGAAGTTGGGAGTTCATGTGTCCCTAAACTGTTTATCGATGTGTCACGTGGCCTGAGTTGTTGATGTCGGCAGAAACGAAGAACACTGCTATCTTGCGGCGTTTAGGGTGGCAGCTTCTCTTACCTGAAATCCGCTGCGAGATAGAAAATCGGTGATGTGGGCTTGGAGAGGTCGATAAACATTCGTCAATTCTAAATAGCTGACTATTTGACTGCTCACACATACTTATTCTGAGCGATTATGACGTGTGTTACACTGCGAAGAAGGAGTTAAGGCATTGTAGAGCTGGTGTTGTAGGCTGATCCCTCACGTCGGTAGCCAAAATTAGCGGTCCACTTGTCTAATGGCAGGTTCGTTTCCTTAAGGGCCTCGCATTGGCGTAACCCAAGTCGTGCTGCCTACGGTATATTCACCCTCTGATTTCAGCATAAAGTTATTTTTCAATGTATTGGCAGGTAAAATTCTTGAGTTTTGCAGGCACTCGGGTAACGTGTGAGGGTTCTGCTTCGGTGACATGACCGTCGCGCTTCCTGGGAGGAAAAAAAAAGTGAGAAACCTGACAACTGGTGCATTGATTGCCGGATCAACGATGCTTTCGCCGTTTGCAGCATATGCAGAAACGGAAGTTCAATTTTGGCACGCCTTTACTGGCCGCCTTGGCGAATTAGTGGCGGCGCAAGTCGAAGACTTCAACGCGAGCCAAGACGAATTCACTGTCGTCGCGTCTCATAAGGGCAACTATTCAGAAACGTTGAACGCAGGCATCGCCGCATTCCGCGCGGGCGAACAGCCTGAGATTCTGATGGTGTTTGAAGTCGGAACAGCCACGATGATGTCCGCCAAAGGGGCCGTACGCTCTGTCACTGAAGTCATGGAAGCTTCTGGCGCCGACTTTGATCCAGATGCCTATATTGGTGCGGTCAAAGGCTATTACACGAGCACCGACGGCGAAATGCTGTCTTTGCCGTTTAACGCATCCACGCCGGTACTGTGGGTGAACCGCGACGCGTTTGAAGCTGCTGGCGTGGACCCTGACACCGATTTGTCCACATGGCAGAACGTCGGTGAAGTCCTGACACAGCTGAAAGATGGCGGCAGTACTTGCCCGCTGACGACTGCATGGCAAAGCTGGATCCACCTTGAAAACCTCTCGGCCTACCACGACGTTCCTTTCGCGACGCAAGAGAACGGCTTTGCAGGTTTGGATACCGAATTGGTGTTTAACGGCGAAGCTCAGGTCGCGCATATTGCGGCCATGGGCGACTGGGCCGCTAATGGCAAATTCATCTATGCGGGCCGCCGCAACGAGGGCGGCGCGAACTTCCGTGCTGGCGAATGTGCGTTGTTCACCGAAAGCTCTGCTGGCTATGCCGGCATCAAGGCCGAAGCCAAGTTTGATTTCGATGTGCGTCCGCTCCCCTATTGGGAAGGCGTTGGCAACAGCCCACAAAACACCATAATCGGTGGTGCATCTTTGTGGGTGATGGAAGGTCACGAAGCTGCTGACTATGAGGGTGCTGCACAGTTCCTTGCGTACCTTTCGTCTACGCCCGTTCAGGCAAAGTGGCATCAGGACACGGGTTACTTGCCCATCACAACCGCCGCTGCCGATGCAACACGCGAAGCTGGTTTTTACGATGAAAACCTTGGCACTGAAGTAGCCGTTATCCAGATGACCGCAAACGAGCCGACGGCAAACTCAAAAGGGTTGCGTCTTGGGTCCTTCGACCAAATTCGTGGCATCATTGACGAAGAGCTTGAGGCCGTATGGGCTGGCGACAAAGACGCCCAGACTGCGCTTGACACAGCCGTAGAGCGTGGCAACCAACTGTTGCGTCGTTTTGAGCAAGCGAACTAAACTACGATAAAAGTGCGGGCGGCCAATTTCGGTCGCCCGCTTTGTTTTCGGGGCACGCGCAGATGGAAAAACGGGTTACATTCAAAGGCTGGCTTTTGCCACTGCTCTTGATAGCGCCGCAGGTCATTGTGTCTGCGGTGTTCTTTTTCTATCCCGCAGGTCAAGCGATCTGGCAATCCTTGTTCATCCCCGACCCGTTCGGGTTGTCGATGCAATACGTCGGACTTGGCAATTTCAAATACCTACTGTCAGACCCTTATTACCGAGCGTCTTTCCTGACGACGGCCATCTTTTCGACCCTTGTAACCTTGTGTTCGATGATTCCCGCGTTGTTTCTGGCAGTTGTCGCAGATCGGCTGATCAAAGGGGCGGGTGTGTACCGGACCATGCTCATCTGGCCATATGCCGTGGCGCCGGCCATTGCGGGCGTGTTGTGGTTGTTCATGTTCAACACCCGCGTGGGCGTTGTATCGTGGTATCTGGGCACGCTTGGTTACGACTGGAACCATGTTCTCAATGGCGGTGAGGCGATGGGCCTTGTTGTTGTCGCATCCGCTTGGGGACGCATCAGCTATAATTTCTTGTTTTTCTTTGCGGCCCTTCAGGCGATCCCCAAATCGGTGGTTGAGGCCGCCGCGATCGATGGCGCACGCTTTTGGAAGCGGTTCTGGACGATTGTACTTCCATTGCTATCGCCGACTACATTCTTTCTGCTGGTCGTCAACATTGTCTATGCGTTCTTTGAAACCTTCGGTGTGATCCACACGATCACAAGCGGAGGGCCGCAACAATCTACCACGATCCTTGTTTATAAGGTATTCTCGGACGGTTTTGTTGGCCAAGATCTCGGCTCGTCCGCGGCGCAATCGGTGATCTTGCTGGTCGTTGTCGGGGCGCTCACGGTATTCCAGTTCAAGTTCATCGAAAGGAGGGTCCACTATTGACCCATCCTAAAGACCCACTTCCTGGCATGGTCGAAAAGCGTGGTGCGTCGCTTTGGTTCAGCCACGTCATTATGATCACAGGCGTTCTTATCGTGTTTTTCCCGATCTGGTTGGCGTTTGTGGCGTCAACCGTGACGCAGCCCGAAATTGTTAGCCCGCCCATGCCGCTTTGGCCCGGAGACCAATTCTATAAAAACTATAAAGAGGCGTTATTATCGGGCGTCAATGTCCCCGTCGCCACCATGCTCTTCAACAGTTTGATCATGGCGCTTGGTATTGCCGTTGGCAAAATCATCATTTCGCTTCTGTCGGCCTTCGCCATCGTTTATTTTAAATTTCCCGGCAAGATGATCTTTTTCTGGTTAATATTTCTGACCCTGATGTTGCCTGTCGAAGTGCGCATTGTCCCCACCTACGAAGTCATCGCAGGCTTTGGCATGCTTAACAGCTACGGCGGCCTGATCCTGCCCCTGATCGCATCAGCAACAGCGACGTTCCTGTTTCGCCAATTCTATATGACCGTCCCTGATGAGCTAGCAGAAGCCGCCCGTGTCGACGGCGCTTCGCCCATGCGGTTCTTCTGGGACATCCTATTCCCTATGAGC
>JAPKCR010000405.1 GCA_026421135.1 Sulfitobacter sp.
GGTGGCAACGCCAACAAGCGGCTGGTGAATTTCTTCTTCGGTCATCCCCATGGCATAGTAATACGACCGGTGCGGCGCGCGCTCTGGTCCTTCGGTCACGTGCCGGCTGGGCAATTTGGATTTATCAAAACGGTTGTTGGTGGACATCAGAACGCCTCCCTGATTGGACATTTACACCGGAATAGCCATCCCGTCCTTTCGCTGCAAGGCTCAAGCGGTCGGTTGAAGTGATACGCTTGTCGCCCTAGGATGCTTGGGACCATCAGGCGCGTTGCCTGCCTCAGCGAAAGTGGACCTGCATGGAGCGATCGATTTTTTCCTTTATATGGAAATATTCCAGCAGAGATCAGATTGTTCTATTGATCCTGACACTTGTCACCTTTCCTTTTCTGTACGTCACGCTTGAGCTGCCCAAACGCATTATCAACGATGCGATTGGTGCTGAATCGAACGTGATCGACGTCTTTGGCATTCAGATGTCACAAGTGCAGTTCCTTTTCACTTTGTGCTTTGCCTATCTAGCGTCTGTGCTTGTTCACGGCCTGATGAAAATGCGGCTGAACACCATGAAGGGCATTGTATCCGAACGTCTTTTGCGTCGGTTCCGGTATCAGCTGATATCGCGCATGATGCGCTTTCCGCGAAGCTATTATGACAACACCAGCCAGGGCGAGCTGGTTTCGATGGTCACATCAGAGGCCGAGCCGATGGGCGGTCTGATGGGGGATGCGGTCGCCCAGCCGGTGTTCCAAGCGGGTCAAATGCTGATCATCTTGCTATTCCTGTTCATTCAGTCGTTCTGGTTCGGCTTGGCTGGCGTGGCGCTGATCCCGTTGCAGGCATATCTGATTCCGATGCTGCAGCGGCAGATCAACCAGCTGAATAAGGCGCGGATCAATGAGGTGCGTGCCCTGTCATCCGAGATCGGGGAAACAGCTGCGGGCATCACCGATTTGCGTACAAACGGTGGCTGGCGGTTTAGATTGGCCAAGTTCACAGATCGTCTTGGTGCGTTGTTCACCATTCGCTTTCAAATCTACCAGAAAAAGTTCTTTATGAAGTTCCTGAACAACTTCATTACCCAGCTTACACCGTTCTTCTTTTACGCTGTGGGTGGATATCTGGTTATCGCGGGCAACATTACCGTTGGTGCCCTTGTGGCAGCCCTTGCAGCATACAAAGACCTATCTAACCCCTGGAAAGAGCTGCTGACCTATTACAACGAGACGCAGGACATGGCCATTCGTTGGGAAATTGTGGTCGAACGATTTGC
This sequence comes from Sulfitobacter sp., assembly GCA_026421135.1. Classification (GTDB taxonomy): domain Bacteria; phylum Pseudomonadota; class Alphaproteobacteria; order Rhodobacterales; family Rhodobacteraceae; genus Sulfitobacter. Next base: position 1,274 of record JAPKCR010000405.1, read on the forward strand.
CCCGCGGGACATGATCCCCGAGCGTTTGTTCGAAGGGGAGCCCGAAGAAATTCCGCACCTCAAGGGGCCCATCAATCTAAACCATGTGACCGTGCGGAATGCTGACGGAACTTTGCTGTTGGATGACATCGACATTGATATTCCGATGGGCGCACGTGTCGCCATTCAGATCCCCAATCAAGTGGAACGCACCGCTTTGGCTGAATTACTGACCCGAGAGATCAGCCCAACCCGCGGAACGATTCAAATGGCAGGTTATGATCTGGCGGATTTGCACCAGGCAGTCCTTGCGGCACGGATCGGCTATGCCCACGCGCAGCCATATCTGTTCAAAGGGACCATTGGCGAAAATCTGTTGATGTCCTTGCGGACCAGTCCGAAAACCGTGCTTTGGGACCCCGAGAAGAAAGACTGGGAGTCGATTGAAACGCTGCGAGCTGGCAATAGCCCCGACAGCACCCGCGCTGACTGGTTAGATCCCGGACTGGCAGAGCTGAATTCAAACGAAGATGTAAACCACTGGTGGTACGAATTGGTCAAAGCGGTAGGGACCGAGGAATTGATGTTCCGTCGCATGGTAGTGGACCGGATGGACCCAACCGAGCGCCCCTTGCTTGCTGAAAAGATCGTTGGTTTACGCTCAGAAATCTATGAAAGACTTAAAGAACGCGGGCTGGATACGGCCATTCACCGTTTTGATCCTGAAAAGTTCAACCCAGCGATGGCGTTGGGGGGAAACCTGATGTTTGCATCCCCGCTTTACGATATCTCGCAAACGGTTCTCGCCTCGGAGCGTAGCTTTCTTGCGATGATCTTTGATTTGGGCCTTGCTGAGCAGGGCATCGCAATCTCCCAAACGCTGGTTGAGACGCTGCACCATACCTTTGGGCGCGATGGCACCGATCACCCACTTTTTACCGCATTGGGGATCGACGACGATTTGTACGAGCGTTTGGTCGACATCGCATTGCGCCGCCGCAACGATGGAGACAAGGCGCTAACTGAAGATGAGTTTTCGTTGCTGTTGACCATTCCGTTCGCCTTTACCGCAGAGCAAATAGGCCCCTCATTCCCGGAAACGTTTAAGGATGAAATTCTAGAAATACGCAAAAAGCAGGGTCAGGCCATGCGCGAGAAAACCAAAGATATGTTTATACCGATAGCGCCGGAAACCTATCTGCCGCGTCTGTCGATCTTGGAAAACGCGCTTTATGGTCGGATATCAGTAGTTGCCGGCTTACAGGCGGATCTGGTGATGGACGTCGTGTCGGACGTGTTCAGAGAACACAATCTTCAACACGAGGTGACGATCAATGTGTTTGATCTGCCGACAAAAATTGCCGGATCAAATATTTCGAAGGTTTTTCAGGAAAGAGCAGCGTTCAGCCGTGCCGCAATGAAAAGGCCAGACATTATGGTGCTGGATCAGCCGCTGGCTGGTCTCGAGGCCGAGGGGCACTCAAGGCTGCGCGACAAACTTAGCGCGTTGCTGCCTGATACGACGCAAATCTATCTTGATACCAATTTCTCGCGGCCAGACGATTTCGACATGTTCATCGAGATAAAAGGCGGCCGCATAGATGGCATGGCCCATCGCGATGCGCCGCATCATGACGATCTCATTTCAGGCGATTTGCGTCGCAAGCTGCAAATCGTTTCCCACAATGAACTATTCAGCAATCTTGACCCCCGCAATCAGCGGCTCTTGGCATTCGCAGCCCAGTGGTTTCCAGTCGCGAAGGATCAGAAGATTTTTAATCAAGGCGATCGCCCGGATGCGGTTTATCTTTGCCTGTCGGGCACCAGTGAACTGTTTTGGATGGATGACGACGGCAAAAGGCATCATGTATCGACCGTAGAGAAGGGGCGCCTCATTGGTGACCTTGCCGTGATAATGAAGGACCCCCGGCAATTTGACTTTGTCGCCCTAGAGGATAGCAATTTCCTGCGGATCGATGCGGATCAGTTCAGGTCGGTTATCGAGGATGACAGAGTGATCTTGCTAAGTTTGCTCAAGACGGTTTCATCGCATCTGTCGAATGCGGCTGATCTGCTGCGCGCGGCAGGTGTCGATATCCCGCGGGACGTAGAAGGCCGACAAACGAACAAAGTGGAAATCATTTGATGGGCAACTACGCAGCACACCAGAGTTTCATTGCTCCGGCCCTTCCCACTGCTGCGGTGTGGCGTCTTATCGTTGGGTTTCTTGCTGCTACCGCCGTTTAT
>JAPKCR010000406.1 GCA_026421135.1 Sulfitobacter sp.
AATCCGCCGTCTGTACGACCGCGACCATTTGGATCAGGTGCTTGCCACCTTTGCGTTGATCCTGATTTTCTCGGAAGGGACACGCTGGCTGTTTGGCTCTTTCCCACTGTTTCTTGATGTGCCTGCGGGTTTGGCCGGTCCGGTGATGCTGCCGGGTGGCATTCTATATCCGCTATACCGGCTGGTCATTATCGGGGTGGGGCTGCTGGTGGCGGCAGGGCTTTTCTGGTTGATTGCCAAAACGCGCATCGGCGTCCAAATCCGCGCAGGCGAGGCGGACCGCGAAATGATTGCCGCCTTGGGCGTTGATATATCAAAGCTTTATACGATGGTCTTTGCTCTTGGCGCAGCACTTGCCGGGCTTGCCGGTGCATTGGTCGGTGCCATCCAGTCGGTGCAGGTCGGTATGGGCGAACCCGTTTTGATCCTTGCCTTTGTGGTGATCGTGATCGGCGGTATCGGATCGATCAAGGGGGCGCTTGTCGGGTCAATTTTGGTTGGTCTGACAGACACCTTGGGGGGCGTGCTGTTGCCGCCGCTCTTGGGGACATTCATGCAGGCGTCCTCGGCCACATCGGTCGGGTCGGCTGTCGCATCTATGGCGATCTATATTTTGATGGTTGGGGTTTTACTGTTCAAACCCTCCGGCTTATTTGGAGGGACATAAAATGAACCGCGAAGCCCTTCTTAACATTGTGCTATTTGCGATCTTACCGGTCACCGCACTGGCCGCCTTTGCGCTGGACGAGCCGTTCATTATTACCTTGGCCACCAAAGCCGCTATCCTTGCCTTGGCGGGGGTCGGCCTGAACATCGCATTGGGTTTAGGTGGCTTGGTCAGTTTCGGGCACGCCGCTTTTTTCGGGTTGGGGGGCTATGCGATGGGCATCCTTGCTAGCCATGCCCAAAGCTACACGCCGATGATGGAAACGCCGTTCCTAATTGAGGGCACCAAGTCGATGCTGATAATATGGGGCGTCGCAATCATCGCGTCGGCCCTCGCCGCCCTCGCGATTGGCGCACTTAGCCTGCGCACCACGGGTGTTTACTTTATCATGATCACGCTCGCCTTTGGGCAGATGCTGTATTATTTCGCGATTTCGTGGCCAGCATACGGCGGCGAGGATGGGCTATCTATCTATATTCGCAACGATTTCCCAGGATTGAACACTCTTGATCCGATCCAGTTTTTTGCCATAGTTTTCGGAGTCTTGGCGATTGTTCTGTTCGGTGCGGGCCGTCTGGCCAAGGCCCCATTTGGGCTGGCGCTGTCGGCCGCACGGCAAAACGCGGAACGGGTCGAAACCGTGGGCCTTGCCCCGTTTCGCCTGCGTCTTGTGGCCTTTGTTATTTCGGGGGCTGTGACAGGGTTGGCGGGGGCGCTGTTCGCTGATCTGAACCGTTTCGTCAGCCCCACAATGTTCAGTTGGCAGACCAGCGGCGAGATTATGGTTTTCGTCATTCTAGGCGGGGTGGGTCGTTTGTTCGGCCCTGTGGCCGGGGCCGCGCTGTTCATTCTGTTAGAACATACATTGGGCGGGCTAAGCGAATTTTGGCACGTTTATCTGGGGCTGCTTTTGCTGTTGGTTGTACTTTTTGCACGCGGTGGTCTGATTGGCACGATCGCAGGACGCGAGGTGGCACATGACTGATCCGTTGCTGAAAATATCAAACTTAAACAAAAGCTTCGGTGCGTTGAAGGCAACTGATAATGTGTCGCTGACCCTATTACCCGGAGAGATCCACGCCCTAATCGGTCCAAACGGGGCCGGAAAATCGACGCTGATCAAACAGGTCGCGGGCGGGCTTCGCTCAGACAGCGGCACGGTGGAATTTGCAGGTCGTGATGTGACCCCGTTGGGGACAGTGGCGCGGGCACGGGCAGGGCTGGGGCGCACGTTCCAAATCTCGTCGCTGGCGATGGAATATACGGTACTGCAGAACACGGTGCTGGGCGCATTGGGCCATAACGGGGCTGTTATGCGCTTTTTCCGTCCGGTGATGAAGGACCGCGCGCTGGTGGATCGCGGGATGGCGGCGTTGGAACGGGTCGGGTTGGCCGATCAGGCAGCCAAGCGCACCGCCGATCTGTCGCATGGGCAACGCCGCCTGCTTGAGGTTGCCGTGGCTCTGACGCTCGAGCCCAAGGTTTTCTTAATGGATGAACCGATGGCGGGGCTGGGCGCATCCGGGTCAAAGCGGCTGACCGGATTTCTGGACGCCTTGCGGGCACAGGCCCCGATTCTGCTGGTTGAACATGATATGGACGCTGTCTTTGCCCTTGCCGACCGGATCAGCGTCTTGGTCTACGGGCAGGTGATCGCCACGGGCACCGCCGATGCAATCAAGCGCGACCCCGCCGTTCGTGAGGCCTATCTGGGTGCGGAGGACGCGGCATGAGCCTGCTTGAACTAAAAGGCATCACAGCGTCCTACGGGCCATCCCAAGCACTGTTTGGCGTCGATCTGTCACTTGAGACGGGTGAAGTTTGCGCGCTGATGGGGCGCAACGGTATGGGAAAGTCTACCACGATCAAGGTGATCTGCCGGATGCTGAAACATTCAGGCGGCACCGTTCATTTCGACGGTCGCGATTTGGGTCCGATGCCCAGTCACAAGGCGGCCCAAGCCGGTCTAGGATTGGTCCCCGAGGGGCGGCGCTGCTTTGGCCCGCTGAGCGTTTATGAGAACCTGATCGCCGCCGCGCGCCCCGGCCCTTGGGACTTTGAGAAAGTCTGCGCGCTGTTTCCCCGCTTGGGGGAACGCTGCGATCAGATTGCAGCATCGCTGTCGGGCGGTGAACAGCAAATGCTGGCGATTGGCCGTGCGTTGATGACCAACCCCACGCTGCTGCTGCTGGACGAGGCGACAGAGGGGCTGGCCCCCGTGGTGCGTCAGGAAATCTGGGCCGCTGTTGCCACGCTCAAGCGCGACGCGGGGCTGGCGTTGCTTGTCGTCGACAAGTCACTGGCCGAACTACGGCAAATCGCGGATCGAGCTGTCATTCTGGAACGCGGTGCATCTGTCTGGTCGGGGCGAATGGATGCCCTCGATACCTCTGTGGCCGATCAATATCTTGGCGTCTAAGCGCCTGTCTGGAAAGGAAATTCAATGTCTCATCAAGTGATCCAGCCCGATGGATGGGCCCCGGCCAAAGGCTACGCCAACGGGATGCTCAGCGCGGACGGGCATCTGTTTGTGGGCGGGCAAATCGGCTGGACTGCCGATCAGAAATTCGAGGCGCATGATTTTATCGGCCAGATGAAGCAGGCGTTGCGTAATATCCGCGACGTGGTCGAGGCCGCAGGCGGCGTGCCCGAGGATATCATGCGCCTGACTTGGTATGTGACGGACAAGGCTGAATATCTGGCCGCCCAAGCCGAGGTCGGCCGCGCCTATCGCGAGGTCATGGGGCGGCATTTTCCGGCTATGGCGATGGTCGTCGTCGCGGGCCTGATCGAGGATGAAGCCCGCGTCGAGATCGAAGCAACTGC
>JAPKCR010000407.1 GCA_026421135.1 Sulfitobacter sp.
CATGATGCCAAGTAACGGTCGGTCGGTGTGTATCATAGGGAGATTTAAGTTTTTCCAAAACAACTATAGCTTGTATGATGGCAGCCTTTTGGGGAATTGCAAAATAAATAATCTGCGAAGAGTCAGTAAATTTTTCGAAGACAAATGATTAGGCGGCCGGGCGGCTCATCAATACGCGGTTCCGGCCTTTGTTCTTTGCTGCATACAACGCCTTGTCTGCCCGATTTATTGCTTTGGCTGTTATATCGCAGCTTAGCAAATCTTTGGACGATATGATGGACAACCCGATGCTGATTGTGATCGTCAGTGATTTGGAATGTCCCGGGATGACAAAGGGGGTTTGCTCGAACGTGTTGCAAAGCCGTTTGGCCACAGCCGTGGCGTGGCCCTCAGGGGTGGCAGCCAACAACAGCAAGAATTCTTCGCCCCCAATCCGTGCGGCCATATCTGTGGGGCGCAACTGGGTGCGCAACCGGCGCGCGCTTTCCACAAGCACTGCATCGCCGGCGGCATGACCATACCGGTCATTGACGCGCTTGAAATGGTCAATATCGGCCATCATTACCGCAAAAGGTAGATTATCCGGTTTCGCCTGTGTCGTTTGGCGGGCAATCTCGGCCAGTCCATACCGACGGTTATAAAGCCCCGTTAGCGGGTCAAAGATTGCCTCGCGCAGGCCCAGATCTACGCTTTCCCGGATGCGGTCAATCTGTCGCTTGCGTTCCAGCAATGCCGAAAGGCGCAGATGCAATTCCTTGACGTTGAACCCTTGAGGCATCAGATCGTCTGCGCCTAGATCAAGTGCATTGGCTGCGACCTCGGAATCTGCACTGGTTTGAACCACAATGATTCCGCAGTGGCGGGTGCCCGCGTTGGCGCGGATCGACGAGATCAGGTGCATATGTTGGGTGATACAGACTGGGTTCGGTGTCAGAACCAACACGAAAACTTCGGGCCTTCCGTCGTCGGAAAAGCTCTGCATGGCTTCGCTGGTGTTACAAACCGAAACCTTGTTGGAATTGTTCTGTCGCAACTGCGCGGCCCATATGTGGTTCAGACTTTTGTCGGAGCCCACCAGTTGGATATGCCCCGGCGTTCGAAACCTGGCCGGTGGGTCGGCCAATCCAAAGGCGCGGCTTGTTTCCGCGCGCATGTGCCATTCTTCGGTCGAGTAATACAGGCGTATCAAACTGCGCACGCGGCTGAGCAGTAAAGTATCTGCAATCGGTTTGACCAAGACATCCTGAGCACCGCGCGACAGAAAAAGCTGGCGCAAGGCTGCATTCTCATCTTCACCAATTGCGATCACGGGGATGCGGCGGCCGTTTGGCTGCGGGGCCAGCCCGTCCAGCAACGCAGTCGCATCAGCGTCACACAGTTGAAATGCAGTAATTATCAGATCGGGCGAATCTTTTTCGGCTTGGACCAACGCTTCGGCAACAGAGGTGGCCTGCCTCACATCGTAATACGCCGAGTTTAGCTTTGTTTTTAGCATGATTCTGTTGGTAGCGATCGGATCAACGATGAGGATCTTACCCTGCACTTGTTTTCCTTCCCCACAAAAATTATCAGAATATATCCCCTGTTGTTGACCCAATCGGTTAACAAAGTATTGCCAAGTAATCTGACGTTAGGGAAAACCACATGATTAAGCAGGAAGCCGCCGAAGCCATAGGATTGCAAGCATTGGCTTGGCTGGTCGCGAACGAAGATTTGCTGCCGGTCTTTATGGATGCAAGCGGGGCCGGTGCCGACGATCTGCGCGCACAGGCGACTGATCCGGATTTTCTGGGGGCTGTGCTGGATTTCGTTATGATGGATGATGCTTGGGTCATCGCGTTTTGCGATGCGATAAAGGCACCCTATGAAAGGGTCATGCACGCCCGGCAGTCATTGCCCGGTGGCGAACAGGTAAATTGGACATGACGATGATCAAAGGTATCCTTTTTGACAAGGACGGCACGCTGTTCGACTTCGCCAAAACGTGGGAGGCATGGGCCCATGCGTTTCTCACCCGCCTGAGCAAAAATGATATCGAACGCGCCACGGCAATTGGCGCAGCCGTCGGATTTGACTATGGCACCAGACATTTTTCTAACGATAGTATTGTGATCGCCGGCACCCCCGGAGACGTCGCAGGCGTGCTGGAACTACACGTTCCCGAACATTCGCAACAAACGTTGATCGACATTATCAACCAAGAAGCCGCGATGGCCCCCCAGAGTGAAGTAACCCCCTTGGCCCCGTTTCTGACGGCGCTCAGGACGCGGGGGTTCAAGCTGGGGGTGGCCACCAATGATGCAGAGGAACCAGCCCTTGCACATTTGGACAAGGCGGGTGTCACCCATCTGTTCGACTTTGTTGCCGGATTTGACAGCGGATATGGCGGGAAACCCGAACCAGGGCAGTTGAACGGATTTGCCCGGCAAGTCGGGCTGGACCCCTCCACAATCGCTATGATCGGGGACAGTACCCATGATCTGTTGGCTGCAAAAGCTGCGGGGATGATACGTGTTGCGGTGCTGACCGGGATGGCGTCATCTGATGACCTTGCGCCCTTTGCCGACGTGGTTTTGCCAGACATCAGCCATCTGCCGGATTGGCTTGAACAGTGGAATGCACAGCGCAGCTAGTCGAGGCAGGCACGAAAAACGACACTTCTCGTCGGTAACGGAAACGATCCTGCGGTCAGGATCAGGCCTTCTGAAATAGATTTTCAGGAGGTTCACATGCCAGACACCGATCCGAAACGCAGAACACGTGGCGGCGGACGTGCCGGTGCCAAGACGCGGCGCGGCACATCTGTGATCGAACAGATGCCATGGAACCCACCCATTAACATCGACCGTCCCACCGAACCGCTGACCCCCGAGGGCGTCGAGGCAATCCATGATGGTGCTATGCGCATTCTCGAAGAGATCGGGATTGAATTTCTGAACCACGAAGCGCTTGGGATTTTGCGCAAAGCGGGCTGTACGGTGGACGGTGAAAATGTCCGGATGGGCCGTGATTTTGTGATGGAATGGATCGGGAAAGCGCCATCGCAATTTACCCTGACACCGCGCAATGCAGAACGGCAGATCACCATCGGCGGCAAGCATCTGGTGTTCGGAAACGTATCATCACCGCCAAACTATTGGGATATGTCGATTGGCACCAAGGTCCCCGGCACCCGCGCTATGTGTCAGGACTTGCTAAAGTTGACACAGTATTTCAACTGCATCCACTTCGCCGGCGGCTATCCTGTAGAACCCGTCGATATCCATGCCTCTGTCCGGCATCTGGATGTGCTTTATGACAAGCTGACCCTGACAGACAAAGTCATGCACGCCTACAGTCTGGGGAAGGAACGTGTCGAAGACGTGATGGAAATGGTGCGGATCGCGGGCGGAATGACCCACGAGGAATTCGACGCCACCCCGCACATGTACACCAACATCAACTCGACCTCTCCGCTTAAACACGACATCCCGATGCTGGACGGCTGGATGCG
>JAPKCR010000408.1 GCA_026421135.1 Sulfitobacter sp.
CCGGCAGGTTACCTAATTGCACCGATTCCAGCAGGTTCTTGCCCGGTGCGTGCTGTGCCTGATCCATCAATACAAAGTCAGCGCATTTTCCCGCTTCGATCAAACCCGTATCCAACTTGCGCTGCCGCGCGGTATTACCATTGCCAAAACAAAATGCAATCTCGGCAGGGACATCACCCAGTGACGACAACATCGCCACCATACGCATGATCCCAAGCGGCTGCACGCCAGACCCGGCAGGCCCGTCGGTGCCTAAAATAAGCTGGTCCAGCTTGCCCAGTTCCCGAGCCGTATTTAACGTCAGCAAAGCAGCGCGCTCGTTGCCGTTGTGCACAATCTCAAGCGCTGCTTTGCAGCCTTCGCAAATGCAGATGATTTGATCGTCGGGCAGGGCCGTATGTCCGCCGTTAATGTGGCCAACGACATCGGTGCCAGTTTCCAACACCATATCTGCGTCGATCAAGCCCGATCCAGGGATTGACGGCCCGCCAGTGTGGATCGTGCTTTGCATACCATATTTACGCGCCCAACCGACCATCTCGTTCGCGGTTTTGCCATCTTTAACCGTGCCAAGGCCGACCTCGCCTATTAGTGTGACGCCGGCTTCGCCCATCTGGCGGAAATGATCTTCCTCCAACCCTTGTTGCAAAAGGGGCGCGCCCGCGTGCACCTTGACGCCGGAAGGGCGGAAGTTTTCGTACCAACGCTGCGCGGCTATCGCCATTGCGACGGTGCCCACCGGATCGTTGGGCCGCCCCGGCATATGCACCTCACCCGCCGATATCAGCGTCGTCACACCGCCATGCAGGGTCGAATCTATCCAGCCCAACTGTTGTTGCCGCGGAGTGTAATCGCCCACGACCGGATGTACGTGACTATCAATCAATCCAGGGGAAAGGGTCGCGCCATGTGCGTCAACCTCAGTCGTCGCACCTTCGCAATCCAAGTTTTTTTCCATACCCCATTCGGTGATCTTGCCGTCGATCGCGATCAAGCAATCGCCGTCAAAAATCGGCTCCTCCATCTTGCCCGACAGGATCATGCCGATGTTCCGGATCACAAGTTTCGTGGAGGGGTCAGACATGGGGGTCGCCTTTCAAGCATCTGGTTTCATTTGAACGCTAACAGAAAAGCCAAACGGATCAAGATGAAACGCTTGACAGTTTTTCATATGTGTACAAACAATATAGCACGCTTGTGAAAAGGGACCCAAAATGGACAGCGCAGCAACACTCGACACTCCGTTCCCCATCCCAACTGGAGTCTTTGCCCAAACTGTAACGCAAGTGCAGCACTACACTGATAGCTTGTTCCGCTTCCGCATCACACGGCCTGACAGCTTTCGCTTTCGGTCTGGAGAATTTGTGATGATCGGGCTGCCAAATGCGGAAAAGCCGCTGTTTAGGGCCTATTCTATCGCCTCGCCATCTTGGGACGAAGAAGTTGAGTTTTACTCGATCAAGGTGCCCAATGGCCCCCTAACCCAACACCTACAGAAACTTCAGGTCGGGGACACAGTGCTAATGCGACGCAAACCCACGGGAACGCTGGTCAATGACGCGCTTCTGCCCGGTAAACGGCTGTGGATGTTTGCCACCGGTACGGGAGTCGCGCCCTTTGCGTCGATCATACGTGACCCGGAAACTTATGATAAATTTGATGATCTGATTTTGTGTCACACCTGCCGGACCGCGGGCGAGTTAACCTATTCACGCGAATTGGTCGACACCCTCAAAACCGATCCGCTGATCGGTGAGTTTGCGCAGCGTTTGACCCTGTACGACACGCTAACGCGCGAGGATTGGCCGCGCAGGGGGCGACAGACTGATCTGATGGCGTCGGGTAAAATTTTTGCTGATCTAGGCGTGCCCCCGATCAGTCCCGAAACCGATCGCGGGATGATCTGCGGGTCAATGGAAATGCTGGCTGACACGAAAAGGGCGCTTGAAGGTTTCGGTCTTGAGGAAGGAGCCAACAACCGTCCTGCCACGTTTGTCGTCGAAAAGGCTTTTGTCGGTTAGTGCCCGCGTGAATTGATTTGACAGAACCCACCACATCGAATTCTTATTCGTATACCAACAATATTTTCGACCATCAGGAGCCCGCATCCCATGAGCTATATCACCGCGACCACGCTTGAGGATGCGCTGACAGCTTTGGCGGCGGGGCCTGCGTCAATCATCGCCGGCGGCACCGATTGGTTCCCCGCCCAAGGGGATCGTCATTTTGACGGGACGTTAGTCGACATTTCGCGGTTATCCGCATTGCGCGGCGTGGAGCAAACCGAAACGGGCTGGCGGATTGGGGCCGCGACGACGTGGACGGACATCATCAAGGCCGAACTGCCGCCCGCGTTTGACGGTTTGAAATTGGCCGCGCGAGAAGTCGGCTCGGTGCAAATTCAGAATACTGGGACTATTGCGGGCAATCTGTGCAATGCCTCCCCCGCCGCTGATGGGGTGCCGCCACTGTTGACGTTGAACGCTGAGGTAGAGCTGACATCAATCCACGCCACGCGCCAGATGCCTTTGCATACGTTCTTGCAAGGCGTGCGGAAAACGGATCGCACCGCAAATGAAATTTTGACCGCTATCCTGGTCCCCGACTTGCCTGACGGGACCAAGGGTAGTTTTGTAAAATTAGGCGCGCGCAAGTATCTGGTTATCTCGATCTGCATGGTGGCCGTGGTCTTACGGGTAGAAGGCGGATCTGTCTCTGATATCCGTATCGCCCTCGGCGCTGCCTCCCCCGTCGCGAAACGAATGACCGCCCTCGAAGAAGCGTTGCGGGGTCTACCGCGGAGCGATTTGCAAAGCGCTGTAACCGACGACCTTATTCGTGGTTTGAGCCCGATTACCGATGTCAGGGCCAGTGCTGATTATCGCCAATTCGCAGCAAAGCAGGTGATCCGTCGTGCAATCTTTCTTGCTTTGGAAGGGAGCGCCTGATGGACAAGTCGACAGTCACACTGACGACATCATTTACCCTGAATGGGGAAATCGTACAGGTTGATCCCACCCCCGGCGAGCGTCTTTCCCAGTCGCTACGTGAACGTTTGGACCGCAAAGATGTCAAGATTGGCTGCAATGCGGGCGACTGCGGCGCGTGTACTGTCTTGGTTGATGGTGCGCCTGTCTGTGCGTGTTTGATGGCCACTCAGCAGGCAACGGGGCGCAAGGTCGAAACCCTTTCCGGGCTGGTCAAGTCCGATCCGGATGCACAGGCTCTGATGGAGAGTTTTCAGCATCACCAAGCTGCGCAATGCGGGATTTGTACGCCAGGGATGATGGTATCTGCCGTTGCCTTACTGCGCGCTGTGCCGCAACCGACTGCTGCACAAGTGCAAGACGCGCTAGGCGGTGTATTGTGTCGATGCACAGGCTATCGCAAAATTATTGACGCTGTCGTTGGTGCCCATGCTGCCGATCTGTTGGTCAAAGCCTCGACCGAACTGGGCCATAACGCGCGCCGCTTTGACGGCTTGGC
>JAPKCR010000409.1 GCA_026421135.1 Sulfitobacter sp.
GCGAAACACGGTTCGGAAATGAACAACAATCCGACACCGGGAAACAAGGCCGGCGGCCTGACCACAATCTTGGAAAAATCGCTGGGCGCTGTGGCAAAGGCGGGTACGACAAATTTGAACGGCGTCTATAAATACGGCGAAAAGATCACGGCCAAAGGATTGGTTTTCGTCGACAGCCCTGGTTACGATCCAGTCTCGATCACCGGAGAGGTTGCTTCAGGTTGCAACATGATCTGTTTCACGACGGGGCGTGGATCTTGTTACGGAAACAAGCCGGTACCATCGATCAAAATTGCCTCAAATTCAGCAATGTACACCAGGATGCAGGACGATATGGATCTGAACTGCGGGGCAATTGCAGAAGGGAGTGAATCCGTGGCCGAGGCCGGGCAACGGATTTTCGAAGCCATTTTGGAAACAGCCTCCGGTTCCAAGACCCGTTCCGAAGAGTTGGATGTCGGCGAAGCAGAATTCGCTCCCTGGCAAACCTACGCCCAGATGTAGGGGCGCTAACGACGCCAAGTTCCAGCGGCGGAGCAGGTCCGGGACAAGTCTAATCGATAGATAAGAAGGAAAACAATGATTTACACGTTGGAAGGGAAAACACCGAAAATTGCGGACGGCGTCTTTGTGGCCCCAGGAGCAAGTGTCATCGGGAACGTTGAAATCGCGGAACAGGCAAGCGTCTGGTTCGGTGTTGTCATCCGCGGTGATAACGACCTGATGCGCATTGGCGAGGGAAGCAATATTCAGGACAACTGCGTCTTGCATTCCGATCCCGGGTTTCCGCTGACGATCGGGCGGAATTGCACGATCGGACACAGTGCAATTGTCCATGGCTGCACGATCGGAGACGGCACGCTGATCGGTATGGGTGCCACTGTTCTGAATGGCGCGAAGATTGGGCGAAACTGTTTGATCGGCGCAGGTGCGCTGGTCACGGAGAATACGAGTATTCCCGATAATTCTCTGGTTGTCGGGTCTCCTGCGCGTGTCAAACGGGAATTGAGTAAAGAGCAGATCGAGGGTCTTAATCAAAGCGCCATACACTATCAGGAAAATTCAAATTGGTTTTCCCAAGAGCTTTCCAGCAAGTTTCTCGACAGGTGAAATCGACATGACAACCGCACAAAGGAACACCCTTTTACACCTTTTCCGCGCAGCCGTTTCTTCCGTGAAAGGTGACATCAGCGTGCGGAATTGGGTGTCGGGACACAATGTCAAACGTCCGACGCACATTGTTGCCGTTGGAAAAGCGGCCGCAGCCATGTTTGACGGCCTGCCGGATGACTGGCGTAATACGATACCCACCTATCTCGTCACCAAGACTAACCACTTAGGTGACAGAGAGTACGGTCGCAACGTGGTGGCCCTGGAAACGAGCCACCCCATACCAGATCAAACGTCGATGAAGGCTGGCGAGAGGCTGTACAAGTTTGCGGCAAAATGCCCAGCCGGAAGTCATCTGTTGATGCTTGTTTCGGGTGGTGCATCGTCGCTTGTCGAACATCTGGGGCAAGGGGTTGGTCTCGACGATCTTGTGGCCTTGACTGAAACCGCCTTGGCAGAAGGTCTGGACATCGATGAAGTGAACAAGCGCCGGCAGGCCATCTCTGCCATTAAAGGAGGTAGGTTGCTCGCGACGTTCAAGGGTCAACAAGTCGATGTCCTTGCCATTTCGGACGTCGCTGGGGATAGCATCTCGGTCATTGGTTCCGGGATCGGCGCACCGCCCGAGCGCATCGGCTTTGCCTATAATTGTGGTGTTGTCGCCGCAAACGCCGTTGCACGGGACGCTATAGTTGAAATCGCAAAATCACTCGATATCAAAATAATCACTAACAAAGAAAACCTGTATGAAGACGTACCCATGATCGCTGCTCGGATCGCGCAAGAGATCAAGGAAGGACCTGATGGCTTGTATGTCTATGGTGGTGAGCCCACTGTAATTCTTCCCGGAAACCCTGGCAAAGGCGGTCGCAACCAGGCCCTCGCACTGGAAATCGCAAGGCACGTTCAAAACCGAACCGACATAGTCGGCCTCGTCGCAGGGACGGACGGCACCGATGGTCCGACGAATGCAGCGGGAGCGTTCCTGGATGGCGACACCTTTTCTTCGGAACCCGGCGCGGAAGATGCGCTACGCCGCGCTGATTCTGCCTCTTTTCTTGCCCGCACAGGCGACCAGATCATCACCGGGCCAACCGGCACGAATGTGATGGATCTCGCCATTTTTCTCAGACACAGATGAAGGCTCACATCATGACCACTCATCGTCACCAGCCCCGGCAGACGAAGATCGTAGCCACGTTGGGTCCCGCGTCTAATTCTTACGACAAGATCAAGGCTCTCGCCGAGGCGGGTGCGAACGTCTTCCGTATGAATTTCAGCCACGGCACCCACGAAGACCATGCCAGGGTTCATGCAGCCATTCGCAAAACAGAGAGTGACCTCGGTCGATCCATCGCCATTCTGGCGGATATGCAAGGTCCGAAGCTTCGCATCGGTGTGGTGCCAGGAGGGGAAAGACCTTTGGCTATCGGCGATCGTATCCGATTGGTGTGTGATCCCACCCAGAAGGACGACGTGCCACTACCACATCCCGAGATTTTTGGCACTGTTGAGGTTGGCCATATGATTCTCATCGACGATGGCCGCATCAGGTTGAGCGTTGTTGAGATCCGTGACGGCGCTATCACTGCCGAGGTCCTCAACAAAGCGACTTTGCGGGACCGTAAGGGGGTAAACTTTCCGGACACCACGCTGAAAGTGGATGCAATCACGCCAAAAGACCGGGACGACTTGCGGTTTGCGCTCGAATTGGGGGTCGATTGGGTGGCAATGTCTTTCGTGCAGACCGCAGAGGATATCAAGAGTCTGCGCCGGTTGACCGGAGACATGGCAAAGATCGTTGCCAAAATCGAGAAACCCGTTGCTGTTCAAAATATCGACGCAATCCTTCACGCCACTGACGCCATAATGGTAGCGCGTGGGGACTTAGGTGTTGAGTGCGATTGGCAAGAGTTGCCGGCCATCCAGGCATCGTTGGTGGCAAACGCTCGGTCACATGGAAAACCAGTTATTGTGGCCACTCAGATGCTTGAAAGTATGATCTCAGCACCTCTGCCCACTCGAGCAGAAACTTCTGACGTCGCCAATGCGGTGTCTCAGTCCGCAGACGCGGTCATGTTGTCAGCAGAAAGCGCAGCAGGTGAATATCCAGTTGAAGCCGTTAGAGCGATGGCCGAAATTGCCCAAGCTTCGGAATCTGGTTCTCGTTCATTGAATTCGAGCGTCAACACAGCTCTGATTGATGCCCTGGACGATTCAAGCTCAATCGCAAGTGCAGCCAGCATCCTTGCTGATTTGAGGAATGCGAGTTGCATTGCCACGTTTACGACAACCGGGGCCACAGCGCTGCGGGTGTCGAAGAATCGTAGTGCCATCCCAATTCTTGCAATCTGTCACTCGGAAAAAGTCGC
>JAPKCR010000410.1 GCA_026421135.1 Sulfitobacter sp.
GCAAAATTGGCCTATGACGCGCGCAACCGGTTCCTTGCTGATCCCGATCATACGTCGCGGCTGGAACATATGCTGGACCCGGCAACCGCGCAAAAACTGGCTGCTTTGATTAATCCTTCCAAGGCAATGGCAGACCCCAAGCCCCTGTCAGAAGCTGTGCATAAGGATACAATTTACATCACCGTGGTCGACAAGGATGGCATGGCAGTGTCACTTATCTACTCCATATTCCACGGCTTTGGGTCCGGCATCGCGTCGGACAAATTTGGCATCCTGCTGCAAAACCGCGGCGCTGGATTTACCCTAGAAGAAGGGCACGTGAACGAGCTGCAAGGTGGCAAGCGCCCTATGCACACGATTATCCCGGGCATGATTCGCCAAAACGGCAAAGTCGTGATGCCGTTCGGCGTGATGGGCGGGGCCTATCAGCCAAACGGTCATGCGCGATTTGTTTCAAACTTGACCGACTTTGATATGGATCCGCAGGCCGCGATTGATGCCCCACGCGCGTTCACAGACAAAGGTATGCTGAATGTTGAGCGCGGATATTCCGACGAAGTCCGCGCAAAGCTGTCGGACATGGGCCATAAGGTCGAAATTCCCCAGACCGCTATCGGCGGGGCGCAAGCGATCAAATTGCGCGCCGATGGCGTTTTGGAAGGTGCAAGCGACCCGCGCAAAGACGGTTGCGCATTGGGCTATTGATCAGAAAGGGAGGGCGTGGAAACGCGCCTTCCCGCTTAGTTCAGCTGGAAATGCAGGGGATATGCGCCATCGGTCAGCGGCCCGAACAGATCGGGAATATCTGGATGGTCGACAGGTTCGCCTGAATAATCCGCAACAAGGTTCTGTTCAGACACATAAGCCACGTAGTAGCTTTGGTCGTTTTCAGCCAATAAATGGTAGTAGGGCTGGTCTTTGATCGGGCGACTGTCTTCGGGAATCGCTTCGTACCATTCATCGGTATTGGCAAATTCTGGGTCCACGTCAAAAATTACACCGCGAAACGGATGTTTTTTGTGCCGGACGATCTGGCCAAGATGATATTTTGCGCGAGTTCTAATCATAACATTGATGCACCTACCTTTCGTTAGTAGTCCCTTCAAGGGGCATTTGTCCAATCACAGAACCCAAAGATAAGGAAACAGTGTGTGAACCTGACACTGACAGTGCTCGAGATCGTCGCCCCGGTATTCCTGCTTGCGGGGATCGGGTTTATCTGGGTGAAACTGGGATTTGAATATCGCATTCAATTTGTGACCCAATTGGCGATGACCTTGTCCGTCCCTTGCCTGATCTTTGTGTCCTTGATGAACACGCAGATTGACCCGGCCGCGCTGACCGCTTTGTCACTGGCAACGGTGGCTGCCTATGGGGCTGTTACATTGGTGGCGGCGGCAATAGTCTGGGCGATGGGATTGAACCGGCGCACCTATCTGGCACCGTTGATCTTTGGCAATACCGGCAATCTGGGCCTGCCCCTCGCTTTGTTCGCCTTTGGCGACGCGGGGCTTAGCTATGCCGTTGTGGTCTTCGCAGTCATGGCAATCTGGTCTTTTACTTTTGGTATTTGGCTGGTCGCTGGTGCAGGTTCTTTTGGCAAAGTCATGCGCGAACCGCTGGTCTGGGGCACCCTACTCGGCGCGCTGTTTCTGATGCAGGGATGGCAAACGCCCACGTTTTTAACAAACACGATAAGCCTTCTGGGGCAAATGGCGATCCCGATGATGCTCATCACGCTTGGGGTGGCGGTGGCGCGTTTGACGCCCGGTGGTGTTGGCCGTGCTATGCTTCTGTCAGCGATCAAGCTGGTCATTTGCGTCGCAATAGCATGGGCGGCGGGGCTATATTTCGAACTCGACCGCATAGCTTTGGGAGTTTTGGTATTGCAGGTGGCCACCCCTGTCGCCGTCACATCCTATCTGCTGGCTGAGAAATACGGTGCCGATGCGCAATCGGTGGCGGGGCTAGTCGTCGTATCGACGTTAATGTCGGTCGCGGCGCTGCCCGTTTTGCTAGCGTTTTTGTTATAAATTTCGGTGGGCGCATCCTGCGAAATCTGGTAAGCTAGCGATAATAAAAAAACGATAGAGCGAGAGGCAAATGAGCAGAACCTTTTGCGCCCTAATTATTGCAGTGTTTTTGGCATCTTGCGGCGGAGGGAGTGCCCCTTCCAACGCCCCACGAGAGCTGGATAACGCCTGTGCGATTCTTAAGGAGCGCCCAGAATACTACAAAGCTTTCAAAGCAAGCGAACGCCGTTGGGGTGTGCCTGTGCACGTCCAGATGGCCACGATCCATCAGGAAAGCAAATTCATCGCTGATGCACGGACCCCGTTCCGCTATGTTATCGGCGTGATTCCGATGGGCCGTCAGTCCAGTGCCTTTGGGTACAGCCAGGCACTTGATGCCACATGGGATGAATACCTATCTGAAACCGGCACCCGTTTCGCCAAGCGTGATCGCATTGATGACGCTGCTGATTTCATGGGATGGTACATGACCAAAAGCCGGGCAAAAAACGGCATCCAATTGCATGACGCAGAAAACCAGTACCTTGCCTATCACGAGGGCAATACCGGCTTTGCGCGTCAAAGCTATAATTCGAAACCGTGGTTGGTTGGCGTAGCACGCAAGGTAAAAATGCGCGCTGAGATGTACGAAGGTCAGATCGCGGGCTGTCGCCTGCGGCGCTGGTAAACGAGATGGCCCAAGGCGATTAACCTTGGGCCATTTTCATTAGCGATTTATAGACGGCGCGTTGCCACTTACATCAAAAATGCTGTTGGCCAGTTGCCCGCCCTTTTTCAGGTCACCCAGAACAACAGTTGTCTGACTACCATTCCCGTCATTTATGACCCATTGGCGCAGCTCGACAGGGTTGTCCGTAAACTTTAGCTCAATGTTACCGTACTCGGGATGCTGGGGGTCCTGTGCCCGAACAGTAGTTGATGTTCCGTCATAGCTGTGACCGGTGACCATCTTTGCCTGACCCAAATTTACATTGGCGGCCAAAATGATCGACAGCGGCGTTTTGGACAGCGGATAGGTCTCGGCCGGTTGGTTCGATTTTTTGTCATAAATTACAACCGTATTGCTGCCTGCAATCACGATACCTGTGTCAGGAGCATTGTATTCAAAACGCACCTTTCCGGGGCGTTTGATATAAATTGTACCTGTGCTGATTGATCCATCATCGTTGATCTGGGTAAAATCACCCTGCGCGGTTTTCATCGCGTTCAGATAGCTGGAAATCGCATTCAGCGGTAGCTTGTCGGCAGCAGCGGGCAAAGTAGCTGCCAAGCCAAGGCCAATAGCTAGTACAGTAGTAGTCACAAAACGCATTTATGTATTCCTATAGTTATTCAGGTGCCTCGCCCTCAACATAGGGTTTCGTCTGATGATATGCGATATCACGCGGCATGATATCGCTTAGCAACGCACAAAATGAAACGGGGCTTGCATGTTCCCAAG
>JAPKCR010000411.1 GCA_026421135.1 Sulfitobacter sp.
ACATGACCAAGGGCTTTAAAGAACGCGGCCTTCCGATGGGTGGGTTCTTGGCTATCGTATTCTCCATCTTTACCATCGGCGGTGCATTGGGCGGCGGAAATATGTTCCAAGCCAACCAAGCGCATGCGCAGATTTCTGGTATCGTCGGTGATTACCCCGGCTGGATCACCGGCATTATCTTTGCTGCGGTGGTGTTCGCAGTGATTGTAGGCGGTATCAAATCCATCGCGCAGGTGACGGAAAAAGTCGTGCCATTCATGGGTATTCTGTATGTTGCCGCCGCTTTGGTCATTCTAATCGTAGAGTATGACAAAATTGGTTGGGCCTTTGGACAAATCTTTGACGGTGCCTTTACCGGCCTTGGTGTCGCGGGCGGCTTTGTCGGTGCACTGATCCAAGGGTTTAAACGTGCTGCGTTCTCGAACGAAGCGGGCGTTGGGTCGGCTGCGATTGCACACTCTGCCGTGCGGACGAAAGAGCCTGTGACGGAAGGAGTCGTATCCTTGCTTGAGCCGTTCATCGACACAGTTGTGATCTGTACGATGACAGCTTTGGTGATCACCATTTCGGGCGTCTTGGTCGTAGATCCAGCGACAGGGAACTTTGTGCTGAACGAGGCAGGTACGTCGATTAAAACCATCGACGGTTCCAGCGGCGTTCAATTGACATCGGCGGCATTTGCCACTGGCTTTAGCTGGTTCCCTTATGTGCTGGCCGTTGCGGTTGTGCTGTTCGCGTTTTCAACCATGATCAGCTGGTCCTACTACGGCCTCAAGGCGTGGACCTATCTGTTAGGTGAAGGGAAGAAGAAGGAGATTGTTTTCAAAGTCATCTTCTGTTTCTTCATTATCGTGGGTGCAGCGGCCAATCTGGGTGCTGTCATCGACTTTTCTGATGCGATGATCTTTGCGATGGCTGTGGTGAATATCACCGCATTGTATTTCTTAATGCCCATCGTCAAACGCGAGATGAAAAGCTATTTCAGCCGCTTGAAATCGGGCGAGTTGAAAAAGTTCGTCGAATAATCTGGCGAATACCTAATTGACAATGGAGGCGAGAGCCTCTCCTTTCGGCCCCTGATGCATTTCGGGGGCCGTTTCTTGTGGGCTATCCATTTCCATATACGGCACCGGGTCAGGTGATCGGGCTTTTGGGCGGATCATTTGATCCTGCGCACGAGGGTCATGCACATATCACACGCGAGGCATTGAAGCGGTTCGGGCTGGATCGCGTCTGGTGGATGGTAAGCCCCGGCAATCCATTAAAGAACCACGGGCCTGCACCCCTTGCACAACGGATAGCGCACGCGCGGCAGGTCATGCAGCATCCCCGCGTTGATGTCACCGATGTAGAGGCGCATCTGGGCACGCGTTACACGGCCCAAACGATAACAGCATTACGCGCGCGCAGTCCGGGCGTTAGGTTTGTGTGGCTGATGGGGGCGGATAATTTAGCGCAGTTGCACCTTTGGCAGGACTGGCAGCAGATCATGCAAGCCGTACCAATCGGCGTTCTGGCGCGGCCCGGTCAACGTATTTCGGCGCGGATGAGCAGGGCCGCCGCAATATATGCCCGCTACCGTATCCCCGCGCGGCAAAGCCAGCTTTTGGGGCATGCCGATGCGCCTGCCTGGTGTTTCGTGAACGTCCCGATGATGGATGTCAGTTCAACAGCAATCCGTGCAGCGGGTAAGTGGTCAGCGTATCCGGGTTGACGCAATGCCGGCTGTGAGGATGACGGCAAGCCCGACCCAAGTCATTAGATCAGGCAAGGCACCAAACAACAGCCAGCCCAATGCGACAGCCGACAGAAGCTGAAAATAGATCATTGGCGCGATCTTGGTCGCGGGGGCGATTCTGTAGGCGTAAAGCATCAGAAGATTGCCCAACATCGAACAGGCGGCGCTGGTCACAGTTAGCGCCGCGATTGGCGCGCTAAATTCTGGTAGGTGTATCAACCCAAAAGGCATCAGCAGCCCCGTACTGATTACTAACTGTGTGAATGATAGCTGCAAGGGCGACGCTAGACCGGACAGCCATCGTGACATGGTCAGAAAGACGCCATAGAAACCGCCTGCGGCGAGTGCCCACAAAAGCCCCGGACTGACATCGACGCCAGGGCGCACCACCAGTAATACACCTGCAAACCCGATCAGAATAAGAGTGCTGCGTAAAAGCGTGATAGGCTCGCGCAAAAATACCGCCGCCAGTACATAGCTTAGCAAGGGGCCGATAAAAAAAGCGGCAAAGACGTTTGCCACATCCTCGGTCTGGAGGGCTATCTGGATGCACGTGATGCCGCCACAGATCATCGCTGCGCGCGCCCAAATGCGCCAATTCCCAAAAAGCGCGCGGGTGTGGGTGGGGATGAACGGAATCAGAAAAACAGTGCCAATTGCAAATCGCGACCATGCAACAAAAACGGGGGCTGTGCCCAGTTGCGATGTCAGTATCTTGCCAGCACTATCCCCGGCGGGGATGAGTGACATCGCAATAAACATGATCAGAATTGCCCGCTGCATGGGCGCACAGGTAGCACGGCGATTTGACCAATTAAATGTGAATTGCAGACGCTTGTATCGTGTTGCGTCGTCGGGTTTAACCTATCTTTATGACACAGCAATTTTCACGACGGTTCTTTTTGGGTTCTGCAGCGGCTAGCGTCGTTGCCCCAACGGCATTTGCAGCGCCGCCAGACACATCCCTGCGGCCCGTTTTGCGCGGCGACGATCTGTTCAGGCAGGCCATTCCAACGGCGCAGGAACTGATCGAGAAGGCGAATTTAAATGGTCAGGTCTCGTTCGTTGTCGCTGATGCCAAGACGGGAACCGTGCTTGAGGAAATGGCACCTACATTGGGTTTATTGCCGGCAAGTGTCACCAAAGCGATTACAGCCCTATATGCGCTTGATACTTTGGGTGCAGATCCCCGGTTCGGGACAGAGATTGTCGCGACAGGCGGGGTGATCAATGGAGAAATTCAAGGCGATCTTATTCTGGTCGGCGGTGGCGATCCGACGCTAGATACGGACACCCTTGCGGAAATGGCTGGACGCCTGAAGGAAGCCGGAATCCGTAGCGTCAAAGGCGGGTTCAAAGTCTACCAAGGTGGCCTGCCTGTTCTGAGCAGCATTGACCCGGATCAACCAGACCACGTGAGCTATAATCCCGGAATTAGTGGTTTCGCGTTGAATTTTAACCGCGTCCATTTTGAATGGAAACGCGGCGATGACGGATATTCCGTGACGATGGATGGCCGATCCAAGAAGTATCGCCCCGAGGTTGCGATGGCCGTGATGCAGGTGCAAGACCGCGCAAGCCCTTTGTACACTTATAGCGAAGGCATCAAGCGCGACAATTGGACAGTGGCCAAACCCGCGCTGGGGCGTGGTGGGGCGCGTTGGTTGCCCGTGCGCAAGCCCGGCCTTTATGCCGGAGATGTCTTTGCTACAATGGCAGGCGCGAACGGCATACG
>JAPKCR010000412.1 GCA_026421135.1 Sulfitobacter sp.
GGGGCTGAACTGGGTCAGGCTGTCTATGCCGAACCCGGTGTCGCCCCGATGACAGACGAGGACGCACGGCCCTTTGCAGGTCTGGCGCAGCTGCGCGAAAAGCTGGAAGACCCGAAAGAGTAAATCAAAGGTCCAATCGGGGAAAAACGGGGTTGCATCGGCGAAGTTTCGAAGTATTTTGCGCCCTTCACCCCAATTAAGGTTGGACATCGGATAGGCTTCGGCCTAAACGCACGTCACGCCCAAACCGGGAGTTGATCTGAAACACGGTCGTCTTTGGCTACATGCCGCTGTACGACCCCGAAGGCAAAGGCACCAGATATGGCTGTCCAACAGAATAAAGTTTCCAAGTCGCGTCGTAACAACCGCCGCGCGCACGATTCGCTGACTGCTGCGAACCCAAACGAATGCAAGAACTGTGGTGAACTGAAGCGTCCACACCACATTTGTGCGGCCTGCGGTCACTATGATGACAACGAAGTCATCGCTCAAAATGATGAGATCGATCTAGACGAAGACGCGGCCTAAGCTGTTTTCGTGAACCGCAGTAAATAAAAGGCTTCGCATCAGATGACGGTTTCGCCCGATCAGCCTAAAGCGAACGCTCAGCGTACCCTCATTTCAGTTGATGCAATGGGGGGCGATCAGGGCCCGGCAATCGTTATTGCCGGGTGCTCTGAGTCTGCGTCCAAGAATCCTAAAATCAGTTTTGTACTGCACGGCCCTGCTGAAACGCTTGAACCGCTGATTGCTAAGCGCCCTGAACTCGCGGGCCGTTGCACGGTGCGCGACGCCACTGACGTTGTGACCATGGATGACAAACCCAGCAATGTTGTGCGCAATGGCAAGAACACTTCCATGTGGTCTGCCATCGAATCTGTGCGCACGGGCGAGGCATCCGTCGCAGTCAGCTGCGGAAACACCGGCGCATTGATGGCAATATCGATGATCCGGCTAAGGAAATTGCCCGGCGTTAACCGCCCTGCGATTGCCGTGCTTTATCCTTCAACCAGCGCGCAAGGCTTTAATGTCATGTTGGATGTCGGCGCTGATGTTCGTGCAGACGCCGATGACCTGCTGCGCTTTGCGCTGATGGGTAAATCATATGCCCGCAACGGTATGGACATCCAACGCCCGCGCATCGGGCTTTTGAATGTTGGAACCGAAGAACACAAAGGCCGCACCGAACTAAAAGAAGCCTACGAGCTGATTCGTGATGCCGCAGATGACGCCGAGTTTGATTTCGTCGGTTTCGTTGAAGGTGGCGATATTTCGGGGGACGTTGCCGACGTGATCGTTACAGACGGTTTTACTGGCAACATCGCCATCAAAACCGGCGAAGGTACCGCCTTGCTGATCAGCAAGGGCCTGCGCGAGGCGTTCAATCATTCGATATGGTCGCGCGCAGCAGCACTGCTGGCCTATGGATCGTTGCGCCGGGTAAGCAAGCGCTTTGACCCCCGCCGCGTAAACGGCGGCGTGTTTTTGGGGCTGAATGGTACTGTTGTAAAATCTCATGGCGCTGCCGATGCAACGGGCGTATCCTCGGCTATTAAACTGGCCGCGCGTTTGGCGGACAGTGAATTCACCAACCGGCTTGCGGCACGGGTAGCGACTGCACCGCCGGTGAAAGAGACTAAAGAATGACCATGAGATCTGTTGTTATTGGTGCCGGGCACTATTTGCCCAAACGCGTTGTCGAGAACGTTGAGTTCGAAGGCAAAATTGACACAA
This sequence comes from Sulfitobacter sp., assembly GCA_026421135.1. GTDB lineage: Bacteria > Pseudomonadota > Alphaproteobacteria > Rhodobacterales > Rhodobacteraceae > Sulfitobacter. Next base: position 1,735 of record JAPKCR010000412.1, read on the forward strand.
ACGACGAGTGGATCAGGTCCCGCTCCGGGATTGAGCGCCGACATTTCGTTGGCGAAGGTGAAACGACCTCGAGCATGGCGACCGCCGCCGCGCGGATGGCCCTAGAAGAGGCCGGCAAGATCCCCGCAGATGTCGACGCAATCATTCTGGCAACATCGACCGCCGATCTTACCTTTCCATCCGCCGCGACGATGGTACAGGCGCAACTAGGCATGGAAAATGGTTTTGCCTTTGATGTGCAGGCCGTCTGCGCTGGCTTTATCTTTGCATTGGCCAACGCGAACGCTCTGATTCTTTCGGGTCAGGCCAAGCGTGTTCTGGTCATCGGATCCGAGACATTCTCGAAAATTCTGGATTGGACCGACCGCAGCACATGTGTGTTGTTTGGCGATGGTGCTGGTGCACTGCTGCTTGAGGCCCAAGAAGGCAACGGCACTTCTGCCGACCGTGGTATCCTGTCCACAGACCTGAATTCCGACGGTCGCTATCGCGATCTGCTTTATGTCGATGGTGGCGTCGGCACAGGCTCAGCCGGCTACCTTAGGATGCAGGGGAACCAAGTGTTTCGCCACGCGGTTGAAAAGCTGGCGGCGACTGCGACAACGGCGATGGAACGTGCTGGCGTGACATCGGATGATGTCGATTGGGTTGTACCACATCAGGCAAATATCCGTATTATTCAAGGCACTGCGAAGAAACTAAACCTTCCGATGGAGCAGGTCGTCGTGACCGTTCAAGACCACGGCAACACCTCAGCCGCGTCCATTCCGTTGGCGCTTTCGGTCGGCAAACAGCGTGGCCAGATCAAACAAGGCGACCTTGTCGTAACCGAAGCAATCGGCGGCGGGTTGGCTTGGGGCGCAGTCGTTCTGCGCTGGTGAACCGGCTTTTTGCCGCGCAAACAGGGCCTTACGCCCCATAGTTGTTGACAGGTCAAAACATCCCTGCATATGCTGACCAAAATACATGGGGGATAGAATGGCCGACAAAACGTTGACCCGGATGGATCTAAGCGAAGCTGTCTTTCGCGAAGTAGGTCTTTCCCGGAATGAAAGCGCGCAGCTGGTAGAGGCCGTTCTTGAACATATGTCTGACGCCTTGGTTGAAGGCGAACAGGTAAAAATCTCATCTTTCGGGACGTTTTCCGTACGCGATAAATCTGCCCGCGTCGGACGCAATCCGAAAACAGGCGAGGAAGTTCCGATTAACCCCCGCCGTGTACTTACATTTCGCCCGTCCCATTTGATGAAGGACCGGGTAGCAGACGGAAACAAGCGTTGATCTGATGCCCAAGTCTCCGGACGCGTTCCGTACAATCTCAGAAGTAGCAGAGTGGTTGGGCATCCAAGCCCATGTTTTGCGCTTTTGGGAAAGCAAATTCACCCAGATTAAGCCGATAAAGCGGGCTGGCGGCAGGCGGTATTATCGCCCCGCTGACATGTTGCTGCTTGGCGGCATCAAACGCATGCTTCACGATGATGGCCTAACCATCAAAGGCGTTCAAAAGGTGCTGCGCGAAGAAGGCATGAACTATGTGGCCGCAATGTCCGGCCCATTGGATGAACTGGCACAAGCCGAACTTGGCGATGCCGGGACTTCGACCATAGACATGGCACCTCCGGCACCTGAGATTGGCGAAAGTGTGGTACTGCCATTCGAGGCAGCCCGCCCAGCGGCCGCTGACAACGAAACCTCTGCACCCCAGACTGATGAACCAGCGGACGACAGCAACA
>JAPKCR010000413.1 GCA_026421135.1 Sulfitobacter sp.
CAATGGCTCTTTGATGCGCCTTGCTCCAGTAGCTTGTTTCGCCTCAAATGATATTGCACTGGCTCGTTCAGTAGCGAGTGCACAATCACGAGCAACTCATGCATCTCAAGCTGCTAATGAATGTTGTCAATTTCTTGCTGAGCTACTGTGTAGGCTAACTCGAGAGGAAAGTTTCTCTAATATACTTGGCTCTGAATCTAATAACAAATGGCGCGCCGCTATTTCCAACACGTTCCCACCCAACCTCAGCGAAATAAGCGAAGCTGACGTCCGTTCAGGTGGCTATGTCGTTGATACACTACATGTCGCACTTTGGTCAGTGCAGAACACCCGTACATTTGAAGAGGCTGTCTTGAAGGCTGTTAATCTGGGCGATGACGCCGACACAACGGGAGCTGTCACAGGTCAAATTGCAGGTGCTTGTTATGGATATTCCAGTATTCCCAGAAGCTTGAAGTCAGGGATGATCAGCGAACGGAAGCTGTATGTCACCTCTCAATTATTAATTCCTAACCCATAAAATTATGTAAGATATATTGTTATATTTAAGCCGACACGCTTAGCCAACCTTCGTGCGCGGCGCAGCGAAAGGCATGAATGAGCCCAAATTTCAAAATGCTGCGCGGCAAATGAATGGCCGCTTTGAAGCATTCGAGTTTACGTCTCCCAGACTTTCGCGAGTATCTCATCGTCAATGTTCACGATTTGGTTGGCGTTAGGAAACCCTCCGTTCGTGACGTCTGCGATATATTCACGGTAGGCGGCGACACGTTCATCTTGCAGCCTGTCCCGCTCGGCTGCGAAGTTTCGGTAGGTTTTGGCGTGCCGTGGGATGTGGCCTCGGTTTTCACCCAACAAGTCAGCCGAGAAAAGGTATTGCGCATCACATCCACCGCCTGAACCCAGCGATATCGTTAGCATTGATGTGCGTTTCGTAATTTCAGAGGCAAGCCCTGCTGCAACGACCTCCATCTCGACGGCGAATGCACCCGCGTTCTCGAACTCCTGAACTTGCTTCCAGATCATCTTGGCCTGTTCCAACGTCTTGCCGACTGCTTTGAAACCGCCAGTCCATGTGGCTTTGGGCGGCACAAGGCCGACGTGGCAAATGACGGGAACACCCTCGCGTGCAAGTGCCTCCACGATCCGGGGGCTATAGCCGCAATAAACCGATTGAGCGCGGGCCATCATTGCGCCCATGGCATCGCGCAAAGCCTCTGTCGCATCTGCATGTTTGCCCCATGGCAGGCCAAATTGGAAATGCGTTTCAGGCACAGCTTTGGCGAAATGGGACCGCTCTGATACAAAGGCTGTGCCGATCATATCCATGCCTGCCTGCGCCGCCGCAATTGCTTCTTCCTCTCGGGCAACTTGCACACACGCAATTGTGCGTTTGCCTTTAGCGTCCAGTAGGTCCTTAACCGTCATGCCACCCATATCATTTGGCCCCGTTCGTAAATTTCTTGCGGCGTTCGCGGATTTTCGCGTCAGATTCGACAGTGCCATCATGGAATGAACCGAACCACTTGTCCCATGGCAGTTCGAGCGAGCCGTAGTTACATTCGAAATAACGGTGGTGCATCTGGTGATGGAACGTCCCCAACTTCAGGCGGTTCTTGTCCTTGACCACCATGCCTTCAAAACCCGTGTGCGTCGTCGCAGCCGTCAGCGCGTAATATTGCAGGTGAAACAGGATGTGGAGCGGGTGTGCGGCAACCACAAAATGGATCAACACCGAGCCAAGGAAAATCAGGTGTTCGACGGGATGCATCGCCATGCCTGACCAAGGGCCGACGTTGATGTTACGGTGGTGCAGCGCGTGGACGTGTTTGTACAAGAACGGGATGTGCAAGAAGCGGTGAATCCAATAGAAATAAAAGCTTTCCCAAACAGGGATCAGCAGGAACAGGGCAATAAACCAGATTGGGTTAGCGGCCCAAGTGAGTATCGGTGCATAGCCATTGGCCATCGCCCAGAACATCAGCACTTCGTAGAACGTCCAAACAGTGACACCACTGGCGATGGTCCAGAACATATTGTCACGGATTTGCCCGCCCAGCGTGAACTGCCGCCCGTTTTTCATCAGGGGGCGCGGGTCGTACTTCAGCTTCTGCCCCTGTTTGGTGAAGGTGTAGAAATAAAGATGCAATCCTCCGGCCACGAGGGTCATCAACGCAACGTTGCGAATGAACATCTCGGCAATCCAGCCAAAGGCAAGCGTTCGCGTTTCTTCTAACGGTGGCTGGAACCAATAGAACGAGATGCATGCGATCGCGACAACGATCAATCGTTCGGTGATGAAGAACCACGAGTTCCAGAACCACGCAACCATCGCCATTGGGCGTGGCGGCCAACTAAAGAAGGGTGACACTTGTAGCGGCACATTTGGTGTGTGGTTCCAACCCTTGAGCGGTGCATCAGACATCAGTCATTTCCTCGAATAAGAGCACGTCGATTTTGGCACAGTTTGTTTCGACGGAAAAATAGTATTAAAAGATCAATATCATCACAAATTCAGAGATAGAGATGCCACTGACCCTTAAAGCCATGAAATATTTCACGACTGCCCTGCGTCATGGCAGCATTGTAAAAGCAGCGGCGGAACTAAACATCGCAGCCTCGGCGGTTTCCAGCGCGATTGATCAGGTCGAGGCGGAATTCGATCTGACCCTTGTGATCCGCCAGCGCGCGCGGGGGATTCAGGCGAATGCGGCTGGGCGAGATGTGGCGCAAAAGTGCGAACGCTTGCTTGAGGACTATCGGTCTCTTCTGATTGAAGGAACGGAGCTGAAACAGTCGCAAAGCGGAACGTTAAAGATTGGTTACTATGCTCCCATCGCGCCCGCGTTCCTCCCGCAAGTTTTTGATGCGTTTTTGCCAAACTGCGCTGATGTCACGCTTGAGCTGGAAGAATGTAACAATGATGAGGCACAGGATGGGCTGCTCAAGGGGAGATATGATGCCATTTTGTTTGTGGCTGAAGGTGTTCGGCCTTCCATCGAATTTGACACTTTGATTGCGGCACCTCCGTATTGCTTGCTGCCAGAGTCTCATCCATTGGCAGGCCAGGATGCAGTCACGATGGCTCAGATTGCAAAGGAACCCTTGATCGTGCTGAACCGTCCCGTGGCCGCCTCCTATTACGAAGGTCTGTTTCAATCTGGAACACGACAAGCGCCCGTCGCGGCCTATGCGAACTCGACCGAAATGGTACGCTGCCTTGTCGCCGCAGGAAGGGGGTGCGCCATCCTGAACATGCTGCCGCTGACGTCCGAAACCTACGGCGGCGCGTCCGTCGTCGCCCGTCCGATTTCAGATACCTTGCCACCATTGACGCTGGCCCTCGGTTACGACAGCGCGCGCCCAAGGCGGATCGTTCAAGAATTCGCGCAAGCCTGCCGCGATCACTTCACTGCATCTGGGCCAACTCGATGTGTTATCTCGAGCTAGTCCTAGATAAGCGGC
>JAPKCR010000414.1 GCA_026421135.1 Sulfitobacter sp.
ATCAGGCCCAGATCGGTACCGCAGTGCGGCTCGGTCAGGTTCATGGTGCCGGTCCATTCGCACGATACCATGTTTGGTAGGTAGGTATCTTTTTGTGCATCCGACCCGTGGGCCAAAATCGCAGACGCTGCACCGTGGGTCAGGCCCTGATACATTGTGAACGCTTGGTTGGAAGCCGAAAACATCTCGCCCACTGCGGTGCCTATGACATAAGGCATATTCTGGCCGCCGTATTGTTCTGGCATGTCCAGACCGGGCCAGCCGCCTTCTTTGACCTTGCTGAAAGCGTCTTTGAAACCGGTTGGCGTATAGACAACACCGTTTTCCAAACGGCAGCCTTCCCTGTCGCCCACTGCGTTTAGTGGGGCCAGAACTTCTGAGGTCAGCTTGCCTGCCTCCTCAAGGATGGCCGAGGTGAAATCGGCATCAAGCTCGTCGTAGCCGGGAATGGTGGACTTGGTCACGTTCAACACATTGTGCAGAACGAATTGCATGTCCTTAATAGGTGCTGTGTAGCTAGGCATGTTGGTTTCTCCCTTGGGCGGATGGCCGTGTATCTGTTGGAATTCGTGCTTATTCTGCGGCTTTGCGCGGGCTGTTGATGGAGGCGATCATCTTTTCCCCCCATTTCAGCTGGTTGCGCAAATCATTGATGGCTTCATCCATTTCTTCGCGCTGTGCTTCCAGCTCGGCGAGGCGGTCGCGTGCGATTTCATAGGTCCGTGCCAACTGTGTCTGCTGCTGGTCACCCATGTGGTACAGGTCCAGCAGCTGGCGGATTTCTTCGAGGCTAAAGCCAAAGCGTTTGCCGCGGATGATCAGTTTCAGCCGCGCACGATCACGTCTGGTAAACAGGCGCTTCTGGCCTTGGCGTTCAGGAAAAAGAAGTTCTTTCGCTTCATAAAAGCGCAACGTCCGCGGGGTCACATCGAATGTGTCGCACATCTCGCGGATGGTCATTGTTGTCGTATTCATCACTTGGGTCCACTCTTACATCAAAAGTTGTTCGAGACCGAATTGGTGGTTTCCGGGCTGCTTTACAACAGATGTCTGAGTTGACGTAGTGGGACGTCACGTAACTTTACGCTTTACGTACCGTTAGTTTAGGTCAACCTCGATTTAGATTGGCCTCAAGTGCAATCAAGCAACGCATTTTGCCTGATCAGCAAGTTCGGGCAGGCAAGTTTTGAAGATGTCGGGCAGAGGCATAGTCGTCGGAAAGCGGGATGATACCATCCGCAAATGTGGATCTAGAATTGGGCAGATCACATCTTTTTCAGGGCGTCGGCAGTATCATCGCGTAGGCGCTGCAGTTCATCCATCGCGTCGTTCAGTTGTGCGCGCTGTTCGGCAAGTTCCAGCAACTGACGATCCGCACTAACGACCCACGCGCGCATCTGCGCCTCGGTGCCTTCATTTTCATAGATTAGCAGCCATTGTCGGATGCCTTCCAGAGAATAGCCAAACTTGCGCCCTCGCATGATCAATTTCATGCGCGCAATTTCGCGTGGCCCATAGATCCGGGATCGGCCGTTCCGTTCGGGATGGAGCAACTCGATATACTCGTAATATCGCAAGGTGCGCGGTGTCACGTCGAACTCGGCGCACATCTCCTTAAAGCTTAGGTTCTTGTCGGTCATTGCTCTCTCCTCAGATCGGGAAGCTAAGGGCAAGTTTGGACAAGCGCAACAGGCGGGGTTGCTCTTGGCGGTGTGGATGGTTGATATGTGGGGAGGTTTAGAAAAAGGGGCTGACAAATGTCAGACAAAGTGCAGATCGCGCGAAAGTTTATCTCGGCCCTGCCGTTTAGCGAGGCACTGAACATGTCCCTGGAGGATCTTGCTGACGGTGTTGCGGTCATTTCGATGCCGTATGATGCCAAAGTTGTGGGCGACCCCCGTACGGGTGTTATTCACGGCGGGGCCGTTTCGGCGCTCATGGACACGTGCTGTGGTGCAGCCGTGATGAGTCACCCCAGCAACCCCGGCGGCACGGCCACGATTGATCTGCGCATAGAATACCTGCGGGCTGCCAAGCCCGGCCAAACCATTACCGCGCGGGCGGAATGTTATCATGTCACGCGGTCTGTCGCCTTTGTGCGCGCCACCGCCCAAGACGAGGAAAGCGGAAGCCCAGTGGCCACGGCCACAGGCAGCTTTGTAGTAGAGGGTAAGAGATGAGCGGACGCCAAAAGCCAGAGGCCGTTCAGGTCATCAAGAAACGTCGCGATGGAGCGCTCAGTGCATTGGTTGGCGGCGTGCCGTACATCAATTTTTTGGGAATCGAATTTGAACGCCGCGGCGACGAGCTGACGGCTATATTGCCATTCTCGGACAAATCAATCGGCAATCCGGTGATCAAGGCCATCCATGGCGGGGTCACGGCGTCCTTTCTCGAGGTGACGTCGATCATCACCCTTAGCTGGAGCTATCTGTGGGAAGATATGGAATCAGGTGTCTTGGACGTGAATAAGATGGATAGCGAACACATGCCTCGCTTGCCCAAGACGATTGACTTTACCGTCGATTATCTGCGCTCTGGTTTGCCCCGCGATGCTTACGCGCGGGCCACGATCAACCGTTCAGGGCGACGCTATGCATCGGTTCATGTCGAAGCATGGCAAGACCACCGCGCAAAACTGTTTGCGCAGGCAACGGGGCATTTTCTGATGCCACAACGCCGTGACTAACCCCATTCCGCAGGGTGAAGTCAGAGCGGTGGCCCAAGGCCGACTGTCTGCCCGCGAGGTGGTAACACACCGGCGCGTTCTGAATATTGCCATTCCGATCGTGATTTCCAATGCAACGGTGCCGATCTTGGGGGCCGTGGATACCGGCGTTGTGGGTCAGATGGGTCTTGCGGCCCCAATCGGTGCTGTAGGCATCGGCGCGATCATTTTGTCTGCGCTTTATTGGGTATTCGGTTTTTTGCGGATGGGCACGGTTGGGCTGACCGCTCAAGCCGCCGGTAACGGCGACGAAGCTGAGGTCGCGGCCCTGCTGACGCGCGGTTTGCTGATCGGTGGATTGGCGGGGTTGGTCATCGTTCTTCTACAAATCCCGCTGTTCTGGGCGTCCTTCCAAGTGTCACCCGCCAGTGCCGAAGTTGAAGGGCTGGCGCGGTCCTATATGCAAATCCGCATATGGTCGGCACCTGCCGCTATTGCGATTTATGCCATCACTGGCTGGCTGATCGCGCAGGAACGCACGCGCGCAGTACTGGTTATTCAGGTCTGGATGAACGGGCTGAACATCCTGCTGGATCTGTGGTTCGTTTTGGGGCTCGACTGGGGTGTCGAGGGCGTGGCCTTTGCAACGTTTTTGGCTGAGTGGACGGGGGCAGCGCTAGGCCTTTGGTTCTGCCGCGCTGCCTTTGCCGTGCCTGCGTGGCGAGACTGGCAGCAGGTGTTTGATGGCCCACGCTGGGTCAATATGATGAAGGTGAACGGGGACATTCT
>JAPKCR010000415.1 GCA_026421135.1 Sulfitobacter sp.
TATTGGATGCCGCTGACCTGTGCGTATCGACTGCTGTGGCAGGGCAAACCCTTGTATGATTGGCACCCGCTGATTTCCGGTGATCCGGACAGCGTGCATACCGCCGGAATTTCCGTCCAATACGATACCGTATCAGAATTCGACACCCCGTTCGAGGAATGGGAAGACCACATTATCGAGGAGCCGATCTGATGTTTTTTGCCTCTGACAATGCAGGGCCCGTTCACCCACAAATCATGGCCCGGCTGGCGCAGGCAAACGAGGGGCATGCGATGCCCTATGGAAAGGATGCAATCATGGACGAGGTGCGCGATGCGATCCGCACCGCGTTTGAGGCCCCGCAAGCAGAAGTATATCTGGTCGCGACCGGAACCGCAGCCAATGCACTGGCACTAGCCTGCTATACCCAGCCGTGGCAGACAATTTTCTGTTCGACGACGTCCCACATTAACGAAGACGAATGTAATGCGCCGGAATTTTACGCCGGGGCTGCCAAGCTGACGGTGATCGAGACGGACGACAAGATGACGCCAGACGCTCTTCGCCGCGCCCTTGAAAAGCATCCCGACGGCAATGTGCATGGCGCGCAGCGTGGGCCGGTGTCGATTACGCAAGTGACCGAACGCGGGTCGGTGCATACGTTGGACGAGATCCGAGCATTGACGGCTTTGGCCAAGGAATATGACCTGCCCGTGCATCTTGATGGGGCACGCTTTGCCAATGCGATAGTGGCATTGGGTTGCACCCCGGCGGAAATGACATGGAAAGCCGGCATTGATGTGGTCAGCTTTGGCGGCACCAAGAATGGCTGTATGGGGGTCGAGGCGGTTGTGTTCTTTGATCCTGCCAAAGCGTGGGAATTTGAATTGCGCCGCAAACGTGGGGCGCACCTGTTTTCAAAGCATCGTTATCTATCCGCGCAAATGGCAGGCTATTTGCAGGATGATCTTTGGATGACGATGGCACAGCAGGCCAATGACAACGCTGCACATCTTGCGGCTGGTTTGCGCGTAGCGGGTGCCACGTTCTTGCATCAACCGGACGCGAACATGATTTTTGCCTGCTGGCCTCGCCGTATTCATCAAAAGCTACATGATGCAGGTGCCAAATATTACATCTGGAATGGGTCGCTGGAAGGCGATGATCCAGAAGAATTCATCGGCGCGCGACTGGTGTGCGACTGGTCAATCGGCGAATCCGCGATCGACCAGTTCCTTTCGCATTTCTAGGCGTTAGGTTTCCGACAAAAATGACCGAATTTCAGCGGCAACTGCTGCTGGATGCGTCAGCGGGGCCATGTGCCCTGCCCCCGCAATCGTACGGCAGGTAACGTGCGGCAGCCGCTTGGCCAAAGATTCATTGATTGCAAAGGCCATATCGCCCGACGTTCCGCCATCCATCAGCAAGACCGGCATCGTCGCACGTTCAAACATACCCGGCTTTAGCAAACCAGCACTGTCATCGCGCAGAAACGGCTGGCTGGCCGGCACATAGTGAATCCGGTCGGCCATATACTGGCGCAGTTTTTCGGGCGTCTGTTCCCAGCCAGCGCCATCGCCCCAGCCCGAGTTGAAGACGCGGGCGGCCTCCATCATGTCACCACTTTCATAGGCAGCGTCGAAAGCCGCACTGTTGCGGTCAGCGGCGGCTATGCGGTCCGGTTCATCGACCACTGCGGCTGCGAAATAGACCGGCTCGAACATGGTTAGGCTGCGCACCAGTTCGGGGCTTTCAATGGCCAGCCGCAAGCCCACAGTCGCACCAAAAGAATGGCCTATGATATCCATCGGTTCGGTGAGCAACGCCCGGGCCATGTCGGTGGCCACATCGTGTACGTTGCCCTGCCTGTCCCAATCGCCGGATTTACCGTGGGACGGCAAGTCATAGGCAAGCATTGTCAGATCATCCGACAGCACCTCGGCTACGCCGCGCCATGCGATCGAGTGGGCCAAAGTGCAGTGGATAGCCAAAGTATGGCGCGGGCCGCGACCAAAGCTTCGCGTAAACGTATCAAGTGTCACAAACGGCCGTCCAAGTGCATATCAAGGTCTTCCAATCGATCTTGGCCCCAGAATTTTTGACCATCGTCTAGGATATAGAACGGCGCGCCGAACACGCCCTTTTCAACCGCTTCTTCCAGGTTACGGGCATAGGTGTCGGCCCCCTTGAGCAACCCTTTGTCAGCGATTGCGGGGTCAAACCCTGCCTTTTCAAGGCAATCACGCACTACATCATCTTGCGCGATATCGCGGTCTTCTGCCCAAACGGCGTGCATGATCAATTGACACAGCTTGCCCACATCCCCGCCTTCGTCTTGTGCGGCAATGATAGCATAGGACGAAGGCGCGCCATTTGTCGGCCAAAACGCCGGTTTCAGCTTGAACGGCATTCCAAGTTTCTTGGCTTGGCGCGGCAATTCCATAGCGCGGTATTCCTGCCGGCTGGGATGGCGATCTTTGGGGGCCTGCCCACCGGTGCGCCCAAACGCAGCAATCAAATCGAAAGGCTTGTAGGTAATGGTCGCATTATGCTTTGACGCGATTTCCTCAAGCCGGTTTCCCGCCAGATACGCATATGGCGACAGAGTAGCAAAAAAATAGTCGATATGGGGCATTAAGGTCTCCGTTCCAGTCCCGTGCAGCTTTGCCAGACGGTAAGGCCATGTTAAGCGGTGTCAACGTCACGATTCTGTCACATGTTATGCAACCGAGGACCCTTTGCACATGGCTCAAACAACTGAACCGAAACTGATTTCGGGCAATGCGAACATGCCACTGGCCAAAGCGATTGCACGGCGTATGTCGCTGCACCGCGGTGTTAACGTCGGACTGGTCAATGCGCGGGTTGAACGGTTTAACGACAGCGAGATTTTTGTTGAGGTGTTCGAGAACGTACGCGGCGAGGATATGTTTATCATTCAGCCAACGTCGAACCCCGCAAACGACAACCTGATGGAACTGCTGGTCATGGCAGATGCGCTGCGCCGGTCGTCTGCTGCACGTGTAACCGCCGTCTTGCCCTATTTTGGCTACGCCCGCCAAGATCGCCGTACCAAGGCGCGCACGCCAATCACAGCCAAGCTGGTCGCCAACATGTTGGTCGGCACAGGCATCGAACGCATTTTGACCATGGACCTGCACGCAGCGCAGATTCAGGGCTTTTTCGATATTCCGGTGGATAACCTTTATGCGTCGCCTGTTTTCGCGCTTGATATCAAAAACGAGTTCAAGGACCGCATGCACGAACTGATGGTCATTTCACCCGATGTGGGCGGCGTTGCTCGTGCCCGCGAGCTCGCAAAACGCATCAACTCGCCCCTCGCCATCGTGGACAAGCGTCGCGAAAAGGCTGGCGAAGTTTCCGAAATGACCGTGATTGGTGATGTAACCGACAAGGTTTGCCTGATCGTTGACGACATCTGCGACACTGCCGTTACGCTGTGCAAAGCGGCCG
>JAPKCR010000013.1 GCA_026421135.1 Sulfitobacter sp.
CTCTGTCTTGGCTTTGGACATGTCTGCCAACTTGGACAGTGTTTCTTTCTGCCATTTGCTGGAGATTTCTGCGGATTTCTCAGCAGCTGTCAGCGCAACGCCGGACAGTTTCTCATTCAAAGAAGCCGTTGTTTTGAACGCATCGTTCATGGCTGATGTATCAACTGGGAATGCGCCCATAACGTCTTTCATCATGGCGGCGATATCTGGTGTCTTTGTCATAGTCTATTCCTCTTTCGGTTGAGAGCGGCATAAGCCTGCTCGTTCGGGTATGCCAACTATCTATATGCTGCAGCGCGGCAAATCAAGCTTTTTCTGCACTGCAGCATAGAAAATTGACGTAAAGGAAAAGACCAGTCAGATCAGTCATTTGCCTTTCGTTTGACGTAGGTTCCGGGGGCATCGCAGATGATCTCCTGACCATTTGCCCCCGGTATGCGGGCCTTTACTTGGTCGCCCTGATGATTCTCTAGCCATGTTCCCCAGGTCGGCCACCAAGATCCGGCGTGGAAATCCGCCCCTTCCAGCCAATCTTTGTAATCCAGCGAGATGTCAGGGTTGGTATAGTGCCCGTATTTGCCTTTGCTGGGAGGATTGACGATCCCCGCGATATGGCCGGACTGGGTCATGACGAAAGTCTTGTCCTTACTACCCATTTGCTGAACTCCGCGGAAACTGTCTTTCCAAGGGGCGATGTGATCGGTTTCGCAGCCGACGGCCAATAGCGGTACGTCGATATCGCCGAGCTCTAGATGATGCCCCAATAGGTCAAACCCGCCATCGGCCAGCTTGTTCTGTTGGCACAGCCCGCGCAAGTATTCCATCGCCATACGTTCAGGCAGGTTCGCACCGTCCCCGTTCCAATAGAGCAGGTCAAAGGCGGGCGGCGTGTCGCCCAGCATATAGCTTTTTATTGCTGGCCCATAGACCAGATCATTCGAGCGCAGAAAGGAGAACGTTCGTGCCATGATGATTGACGGCAACATACCTTTCTCTTTGGTTTCTGCCTCGATCCCGTCAATGAAGTCGTCGGTCAAGAACGGTTGGAATTCCCCCTGATCCGAAAAATCGGTCAGCGCGGTAAAGAATGTAGCGGATTTGACGGACTTGTCGCCTCGCTGCTTGAGCAAGGACAACGTTAGCGACAGCGTGGTACCCGCAATGCAATAACCCACCGCGTTAACCTGGTCCTGCTCGGTGATCTTTTTGACCTCTTCAATGGCCGCGATAAATCCGTCCTCAATATAGTCGCCCATTCCGACTTCGCGATAGCTCTTGTCGGGGTTGATCCACGACACCATGAATAAAGTGTGCCCCTGATCCACGATCCACTTCACCAGACTGTTCTGTTCCTTAAGGTCCAGAATGTAGAACTTGTTGATCCACGGCGGGAAAATAACGATCGGTGTGGCATGCACCTTTTTCGTTGTCGGCGTGTATTGGATCAGCTCGAACATGCGGTTTCGAAACACCACCTTGCCCGGTGTCGTGGCAATGTTGCGCCCAAGTTCGAATGCCTTTTCATCGGCAAGCCGTACGATCATCTCGCCATTATTGGCCTCAAGATCGGAAATCAGGTTTTCCAGACCTTTGATCAGGCTTTCGCCTTCGGTCTCGACTGCACGTTCCAGCGCGTCAGGATTGGTGGCCAGAAAATTGGTCGGGCTCATCATGTCGATGATCTGGCGACTGAAATAACCCAGCCGCTGCTTTTCGCGCGGATCCAGGTCGGCAAGACCCTCGACCGCTTGGCTTAGCGCGTCGGAATTGATCAAATACTGCTGTTTCACGAAACTGAAGTAAGGGTGGCTTTCCCACAGGGGGTTCGCAAAACGACGGTCGTTGGTTTCGGTGCTGGCGGGCGCTTCCATCTTGCCGTTTGCCAAAGCCTTTTGCGCCTCGACAAAATGCGAAACGGATTTGGTCCAAAATGACACTTGATGTTCGATCAGCTTGGCGGGATTTTGCACGGCCTCGCTCCAATAGGACTGCGCGGCCTTGGCAAACATTTCCTGATTCGGTGCATCCAGACTGGTCTGGTGCCCTTCCCGAGAAATCATAATCTGTGAAAGCCGCGCCCCCAGAGCCTCCACTTTGCTCATATTCTCGGTCATCCGGGCCAACGCAGCAGCGTCCGGTTGCAGCGGATTATTCGTTTTTGTTGTCATTGAACTCTTTCCTCCCTATGTTTGCACTTGCAGCATCGCGCCGTCCTATCTGGGAGGGGACCGGCGGATTGCCCAAGTACAGGGCCAACCAAAAAGGAACCCCCTTGTGAAGTATATGGTATCTTACGATCTAATGGAAACAATGCGAAACACCAATCAGTGGCTTGGTGCGACAGCGCAAGCATTTGCATCATATCCAATGTTTTCTGCCATTCCAAACCCAGCACTCGATTGGATGGCCGCTTGGGGCGAAGTCACCGAGCGAAGCTTTAAACGGATGGTTGCAAAACCCGACTGGAACCTGCCGACTGTCGTAGGGACAGATGGGTCGGACCATCAGGTTGAGATTAAGAAAGAAATCGAAGGCGCGTTTGGCGATCTTCTGCATTTCGTGGTCCAGAAACGTGAGCTGCCAAAACGTAAAATTCTGTTGGTCGCCCCGATGTCCGGTCACTACGCCACATTGCTCCGGTCAACAGTGATCAGCCTGATCCCCGATGCGGACCTTTATATTACCGACTGGCATAACGCCCGCGAGATCCCAGTGAGCGCCGGCAAGTTCGATGTCGAGGATTACACCCTGCAGCTTGTCGACTATATGCGCCACCTTGGACCAGACGTTCACGTTATTGCCGTTTGCCAACCTGCGCCCCTGACCCTTGCAGCCACGGCCTATCTGGCCGAGGAAGACCCAAGCGCACAGCCAAGTTCCCTGACCTTGATTGGTGGACCAATCGATCCCGATGCCAGCCCGACCGAGGTCACCGATTTCGGCGATCGCGTTCATATGGGACAGCTCAAAGAAATATCGATCCAGCGTGTTGGCTTCAAACACCCAGGTGTGGGCCGCAAGGTCTATCCCGGTCTGTTGCAGTTGAATTCCTTCATCTCGATGAACAGCGAAACCCACACCAATGCATTCCGCGACCAGATCATGCGCGTCGCCCAAGGCAAAGCCAGCGATCACGACAAACATAACAAATTCTATGACGAATACCTTGCCGTGATGGATATGCCTGCGGAATTCTATCTTTCCACAGTCGAGCGGATCTTTAAGAACAACGAGATCGGCACCAACAACTTTACCGTCGCGGGTAAAAAGGTCGACATCGGCAAGATCACAACTGTTGCCGTGAAAACTGTCGAAGGTACCAAAGACGATATCTCGGCACCGGGTCAGTGCATTGCCGCACTTGCATTGTGTACCGGTTTGCCTGACAGCAAAAAGGCCAGCCACCTCGAAGACGGTGCCGGCCACTATGGTATCTTTGCTGGCAAAAGCTGGCGCGACAACATCCGCCCACTGGTTTTGAAGTTCATTGATGCAAACCTGCACGACGCATCAAAAGGGAAAGCGGCAAAACCCGCGAATAAAAACGCGGCCGCGTAATGTTCAAGACACCGCGCGACGTTCCCTTTCGCTGCTCTTGCGGCACGATTACGGGAACGTTGCGCGGTGCTTCCCCCGCCATTGGCAATCACACCGAATGCTTCTGCAAAGATTGCCGCGCAGCCGAGGTGTATTCAGGGCAACCTGACACGCCGTCTGTTAAGATTTTCCAAACCACACCTGATCGGATCGTTTTTGACCAAGGGGCCGATCAACTGGCCGTGTTTTCCTTTGGCGAGACCAATCTGCTACGTTGGCATGCCAGCTGCTGCGGGTCCGTGATTGGCAACACACTTCGCAATCCCAAAATCGCGTTTGTCGGCATCCGTACAACGCTTTTGACGGATCCGGACACCATCGGCCCGGTAACTACCAAGGCGTTTTTGCAAACCGCCAACGGCAAATCCCAGCACAAAGGCATGGCGCGGTTCGTCTGGGGTGTTTTCACACGCATGGCGGCAGCACGCGTTACCGGCCGCTGGAAAGACACGCCGTTTTTTAATACAGAGACCCTGAAACCGGTGCGAGATGTTCAAGTTGTGCCGAAAGCCAAACGTGCAGAGATCACTGCGCAACTGCGCTGATCTCTCGATGATGAACCTATCGCCTTAGTGCAAGACGTAAGGTTCACGCATCCAGTGGATCAACGCATCTGTCACCGCTTCGGGCTGTTCTAGTGTCGGGATATGTCCTGCCCCTTCAATCACTTGCAAAGACGCGCTTGGGATCAGTTCCGCCATAAAACTATGTCGTTTGACGGTGTTTATCGTGTCTGCCGCACCGCACAATACAAGTGTCGGACAGCGCAATTTGCGCAAGACCGCCTGCTGGTCGCGGCTGCGTTGCAGCGCACGGGCCTGTTTCAAATAAACCTCGAGACCTAGTGTATCGGCCATATCCAGCAAAATTTCCATCACCGCCGCGCGGTTTGGCCCTTGAGCCAATGCCGTCAGTGGGACTTCTTCGCGCATCACATCCTTCAAACGGCCTGACTTGGCTTTGACGATCTGCAATTCGCGCATGGCTGACGCCTGCGGTGTCCCCGCCAGTGGAGTGGTATCCATCAGGGCCAAACGCGTGACACGATCTGGCGCGCGGCGCACGATTTCCAATGCGACCATGCCCCCCAACCCTAACCCGGCCAACGCAAATTTCTGCGGCAGCAAATCCAGCAAACCAGAGGCGATTTCGTCAATCCGTTCGCCTTGAGTAATGGGGGCAACCGTCACGGCCAGTGCCGCTGACAATTCAGCAATCTGGGGCCAGAACACCCGCGCGTCGCACATCAAGCCGGGCAATAGAACTAGCGGTTCAGCCATTTATTGCCCTGTCTTTCATCAAGTTAGTCGCGAATTGCATTCAAAGTCCTGCCGGTTTGTTGCGCACATCAACATGGATAGGCAATGCCGCGCAAGGGCGGAAAGTCAGCATAGCGCTTGCGCCGCTGTTCAATTGGCTCTGACGGGGGCTGCCCCGCACGCAACAACATGCCTTTTGGCGCGATATAGCTTGAAATCGTGCGCAAAGCAGTGGGTCGCCAAACAAGATTGAACGCCGCCAGTTTGGGAAAAAACCACATTTCGGAATAGTTCAGATTATCATGCACCCACCACGCCAGATCACGCCAGTCGCGCCCCTGATCATATTGATCGGCAAACCACGGGATCACGATGGTCGCCCCAGCGATGGCCGCACCGCCGCTGTGTCGGTCCCAGATATGGCATTCAATCGGGTTGTCACTGGCAGCACAGTTCAGCTTGTTCGCATTGCCATAATCATTCAGCGCCCGCGACCTATAGCCTGACCGGACTGCAATCCGCCCAAATGTTTCCTCAAGCGGATCCAGCAGTGCGGTGCAAAACGCCCGCCCGTTTTTAATCGCTAGATCGGGATTGTCGGGAATGTTCGGGATACCGTGAAAGCCGTTGATCTCAGAATACAGAAAATCGCGCATATAGAAGTGCTTTGACAGGCGCACCCGCCCGACTGTTTCCAGGCTCCACATGCTGGCGGGTTTACGCATCAGCAGTCTTGTCCAGCACCTCTTGCACCGCCGTTTGCATCAGACCCAGACAGCGATCGTCGGAAAAACGGTGATCGGCGTCTTTGACCAGTTGCAACTGCATGTCCGGCCCCGTGGCATGTTCCAACAGCTTTACAGCCGTTGCTATGCTCACGGCGGTATCCGCTGTACCTTGCAAAAACCGCACCGGAAACGGCAGGTCCAGCGGTGATCGCAAAACCAGCTGGTTGCGCCCGTCCTCGATCATCCGGCGTGTGATGACGTAAGGCTCCATATAGTCCGACGGCAATTCGACCTGCCCAGTCTGTTCCAACTGCTGTTTTTGCGTGTCGGTAAAGCTGGCCCAATATCCATCCTCGGTAAAATCAGGCGCGGCGGCGATTGTGACCAGCCCCGCGATCCGTTCGGGTATCGCGCGGCACAGCAACAAGGACTGCCAACCGCCCATGGACGATCCCACAGGCACGATCTTTCCTGTCGTCAGCGCGCCAACCGCCGCCAAAGTATCTTGCGCCCAATCGCCAATACAGCCGTCTGTAAACGCGCCCGAGGATTCACCATGGCCCGAATAATCGAACCGCAAAAACGCGCGCCCTTCTCGGCGGGCCCATTCCTCAAGGAACACGGCCTTGGTGCCTTGCATGTCGGATTTCAGCCCACCCAAGAATACAACGCATGGCCCCCGACCGGTGGTCAAATGATAGGCAAGCTTGCGCCCTTGAGGCGTCTCAAGGGTCTGTGGCAAGTTCATCCGCCCAAGTAAGTGCCCTTGGTGGGTCGATAGAATATCTTTTGATTGTGCAGGCGCCCCAACAGATCGTCGATCATGCGCAGCGAATCCACCGTCTCATCGGAGGGCAACATCTCTTGGGTGCCGTTATAGACATCCGCCGACAGGTCGCGTTTGGTCACGTGCAGGGCTGCTTCGATTAGGTCAATATCGCTGATCGTCAGCTCGAAACTGCGGTTGTGTTTGGACATCTCGCCATCCTTTTGAATGCTTATTCCACCCCTCCTATCATAGAAGGTGGCGCGACAGGGTTCAATCCGCCGCTTCAATCTTGTTCAGACCAATTGCCGCAACGGCGGCGCCTGCTGCCATAACCGCAAACAAAACCAGTGTCGCAGTCGGACCGACCAGCGCAGCCCCGCCACCGGCAAAGCCCACAAACAGTAGCAGCACGCCAATCACCGTATTGGAAACTGCTGCATAGGCGGAACGCTGATTCTTTGGGGACATGTCCACCAGATAGGTTGAACGGCCTTGGCGAACACCATGATATGCGATCATCAGGACGAACAGCACCAGCGGCATTGCCCAGATTTGCGTGGCCAACCCCAGTACGCTCAGCGCCACAGCCGCCAGCATCGCCACAGCACCTACGATCCCCGTCAGCATCAACACCTTGCGGCTGGACCGATCTGACAAGCGCCCCCAGACATATGAGCTAAGGAAGGAGGCCAACGCCGATGCTAACACCAAAGCGCCCAACTGCCCAAGGGCAGATTGGCCCTCGCCCCCGGCAAGCACCACGAGATACGGCGGGGCCAGTGCTGTTGACGCCAATAGCCCGCGCACAAGGATAAAGCGGCGCAGGTTCGCGTCCTCTTTCAAGATCTTGAAATTGGCCCCCTTCGCCTTTGACGGGTCGCTTTTTGTTTCCTTCAGTGTGGAAAACAACAGCGCCGCCACGCCCCACAGACAGGCTGCCAATGCGATTGCAGCAGTGACAATCCGGCTGTCCTTGAACAGGCCTGACATCAACAAGATCGCCAAGATCACCACGCCCATCGACGATACCGATCCCGCCAACCCTGTAATTGCGCCACGTCGCGACTGGCCGACTGTCTTGCCCAATATATCCTTGTAGGACACCGAACAGACCGCCCGCGACAACGCCAGCCCGGCAAGGGCCGCACAAATGGCAAACCCCGCCGCGGCCCCATTCAGCGTAAGGGCCGCCAATACGATCAGCGCCGCGAATATCCCCTGCCCCGCGCTGCCTAGTACCCACGCCCATTTGCGCCGCTGCATGGCCTGCACCCATGACGCCATCAGCATCTGCGGCAGCAATGCGCCGCCTTCTCGGATCGGGACCAGCGCCCCTGCAAATACCGCCGGCGCGCCAAGCGAGGTCAAAAGCCACGATAACATTAGCTTGGGGTCAATCAGCCCGTCCGCGACCTTGGTCATCGACAGGCTGGCAACATGGCGCATCGCGTTTGGCGCTTCGGCCTTTTGCGCCCCCTTTGACAGATCGTTGGCGTCGCCGTCTGCCCCCGAGAGTTGCTCGAAAGCCCGCTGCGCCAACCCGTTCTGCATCCTATCGGTCCCTATCGTGTTGTCTGTTGCGTCACTATCATGACGCAACGCGCCAGCCCGCAAAGAAGTTTCCAGCACCCCCAAGTTGTTGACAACGCGGCCCCACGCGGCCATCTAACGCAAGCACATAACCCGCAACCGGGCGTCTCGTAGGCGCCAAACCGACGAGGAGGCCCAAATGGCCCAGATCACTCTCACCCTTCCCGATGGCAATGCACGACAGTACGACGCAGGTATCACTGCGGGCGACGTTGCCAATGACATCTCAAAATCGCTTGGTAAAAAAGCGATCAGTGCCACCGTGAACGGTGCGCATTTCGATCTGGCATGGCCGATTGACGCCGATGCAAGCATCGCGATCCACACCATGGCGGACGAGGATCAGGCAAACGAACTGGTGCGCCATGACCTTGCCCACATCATGGCCCGCGCCGTTCAGGAAATCTGGCCCGATACCAAGGTTACCATCGGTCCTGTGATCAAGGACGGCTGGTATTACGACTTTGACCGCTCAGAACCCTTCACTCCAGAAGACCTTGGTGCGATCGAAAAGAAGATGAAAGAGATCATCAACGCCCGCGATCCTGTCCGCACCGAAGTCTGGGACCGCCTCCGCGCGATCAAGCATTACGAAGATCTAGGCGAACCCTATAAAGTCGAGCTGATCGAAAGCATTCCGGGCGATGAGCCGTTGCGCATGTATTGGCATGGCGACTGGCAAGACTTGTGCCGTGGTCCGCATCTGCAACACACAGGCCAAGTGCCCGGCGACTCGTTCAAACTGATGTCCATCGCAGGTGCCTATTGGCGCGGCGATAGCGACCGCGCCATGTTGCAACGCATCTACGGCGTGGCATTCACCGGCAAGGAAAAGCTGCGCGCGCATCTGAACATGCTCGAAGAAGCCGCCAAGCGTGACCACCGCAAGTTGGGCCGCGAGATGGACCTGTTCCACATGCAAGAAGAAGCCCCCGGTCAGATCTTCTGGCACCCTAATGGTTGGCTGATCTACACCCAGCTTCAGGACTATATGCGCCGCAAGCAACGCGCAGGTGGCTACGTCGAGGTAAATACGCCTCAGGTTGTTGACCGCAAATTGTGGGAAAAATCCGGCCACTGGGACAAGTACCAAGAGCACATGTTCATCGTTGAAGTCGACGAAGACCACGCCCGCGAGAAATCCGTGAACGCGCTCAAGCCGATGAACTGTCCCTGCCACGTGCAGATCTTTAATCAGGGCATGAAATCCTATCGCGACCTGCCCCTGCGCATGGCCGAATTCGGCTCGTGCAACCGGTACGAACCATCGGGTGCATTGCACGGCATCATGCGCGTGCGTGGCTTTACCCAAGACGACGGCCACATCTTTTGCCGCGAGGACCAGATCGAGGAAGAGACCTTGATTTACATCGAATTCCTGTCTGCGATCTACAAAGACCTCGGCTTCGAAAACTTTAAGGTCAAATTCTCGGATCGTCCCGACACCCGTGCCGGATCGGACGAAGTTTGGGACAAAGCCGAAGCGGCCTTGCTATCTGCCACCCGAAAAGCCGGGATCGAGCCCGAAATCAACCCCGGCGAAGGCGCGTTCTATGGCCCCAAACTGGAATTCGTGCTGACCGACGCGATTGGACGCGATTGGCAATGTGGCACCCATCAGGTTGATTTTGTGCTGCCCGAACGGCTGGACGCCACCTATGTCGGGTCCGACGGCGCGAAACATCGCCCCGTAATGCTGCACCGTGCGACCTTGGGATCGTTCGAGCGCTTCATCGGCATCTTGATCGAAGAACACGCCGGCAAACTGCCATTCTGGCTGGCCCCGCGTCAGGTCGTCGTGGCGTCGATCACCTCTGAGGCGGATGAATATGTCCGCGAGGTTATCGAAACGCTGACCGCCGCCGGTATTCGCGCCGAAGCCGATGTTCGCAACGAAAAGATCAACTATAAAGTCCGAGAACATTCGGTCGGCAAGGTGCCTGTAATCCTTGCTGTGGGTGCCCGCGAAGTCGAAGAGAAAACCGTGTCTGTCCGCCGACTTGGCGAAAAACAAACCTCGGTTCAATCTTTGGCCGATGTCGTAGCTGCGCTTGGTGTCGAGGCAACTCCCCCCGATCTACGCTAAAGATACTGTAACAATCCTATCCGGGCGGTAATTCCAGTCCGCCCGGATGTGACAGTTTGTTTCAGAAAAGGCCCGTTTTCGGTGTTTTTCCGCCCATTATTACAAAAAACGGGCAAGTTTCCTGACTTTCATGTGAGACACTTTGACGTGAGTAGCTTTGTCGCACCATCACGGCTTTAAATAAGTTACGAATACAGAACATCCAATGAGGAGGAACACCAACATGTCCAACACAATGAAAACTTTCGCCGTCGCCGGTGCCGTTGCAGCAGCTATGGCCGCCTACAGCACCCCAGCCGATGCCGCAGCCAAAGAAAAATGCTATGGCGTTGCCCTTGCTGGTGCCAATGATTGTGCCGCTGGTCCGGGGACCACCTGCGCTGGTACTTCAGTCACCGATTACCAAGGCAATTCTTGGACACTGGTTGACACGGGCACCTGCGAATCCATGGAACTGCCCGAAATGGCAGACGGAACCGAGCGCAAAGGCTCCCTTGAGCCGCTTGATCGCGACTTGCCAGCATAAACCGATCTTGGCGCAGGCAGCGATCATCGCTGCCTGCCCACCCCTTTGAATACAAACCAAGGGAGCGCGCGTCATGCTCGATAGCCAACGCCGCTTTGACCAACTGCCCGCCAGTCCGGGGGTTGGCTATAAGCCCCAACATTTCAGCGATTTGCAAAGCGACCCCGGTCCCGTCGAATGGATTGAAATCCATGCCGAAAATTATATGGGTGATGGCGGACGTCCACTGGCACAACTCCGTGCGCTGACCGAACGCTTTGCCCTCTCTGTACATGGTGTCGGCCTTAGTATCGGTGGCGAAACCCCACTGGACGCTGACCACCTGAAACGCGTGAAAAAGCTATGCGACTGGGCGCAACCTGCCAGCTTTTCCGAACATCTTGCATGGTCCACCCACGGGGCCGAATTTCTGAACGATCTGCTGCCCTTGCCCTATACCGATGCCACATTAACCCGCGTCGCAAGCCATATCAGCCAAGTTCAAGATGTCCTGGGCCGTCAGATGTTGCTCGAAAACCCATCCAGTTATCTGGCCTTTGCCGAATCCACCCTGTCCGAGACCGAATTTCTGTCCGAACTCGTGCGCAAGACTGGTTGTGGGCTGCTGCTTGACGTCAATAACGTGTTTATCTCGGCTACGAACCTTGGCCTGTCGGCACAGCAGTATATCGATGCCTATCCGCTGGCCCATGTAGGTGAAATCCACGTTGGCGGCCACGACGAAGACACCGATGATACCGGTGCCCCCCTTTTAATCGACAGCCATGGCAAACCCGTGGTCGATCCCGTCTGGGCGTTGCTGGACTACACCCTCGCGCAGACCGGACCGAAACCGGTTTTGGTCGAATGGGACAACGACGTGCCCGACTGGCCCACCCTGCGCGCCGAAGCACAACGCGCAGCAGTTGCGCTCGCGGCATGACACGCCAATCCGCCTTTCGCGATGGCTTGCTGGACCCGTCCAGCCCAGTTCCCGACGGGCTTGAGGGCACTGGCCACACACCCGCTGGCAAACGTTATGATGTTTACCGCAACAACGTCACCCATTCCCTAGCTGCAGCACTGCAAACCGCGTTCCCCCTAGTGCGCAAAATCCTAGGGACACAAAGCTTTGACAGTCTTGCCCCGATTTATGTGCGGGCGTATCCGCCGACTTCACCCTTGATGATGCACTATGGCAGTGAATTTCCACAATTTATCGGACAGCTGCCGCAACTTGCGAAACTGGGCTATCTGCCGGATTGCGCGCGGCTCGATCTGGCGATGCGGTCTTCGTATCATGCCGCTGATGCACCGGCCTTTGATCTTGGCGCGTTTCAACAGCTGTCCCCCGACACGATGATGGAGCAGACATTCACCCCTGCCCCTGCAACACGAATTTTACGGTCTGCTTGGCCGCTGTTTGATATCTGGCGATTTAACATGGTCGATGGTGCCGCAAAGCCCGAAATGCGCGCCCAAGACGTAATGATCACACGGCCAGAATTCGACCCGGTGCCCAGGTTGCTGCCCGTCGGGGCGGCCGATTGGCTGGATCATTTGGACCAAGGAAAAACCCTGTCCGATGCGCTAGATGCTACCCAAGCCGCGTTTTCCGATTTTGATCTGGCTACGGCACTAACCACAGCATTCACAAGCGGCGCATTTTGCGCAAAAACAAAGGCCTCAGATGCAAAAATTGCTTAATATCTACGACACGCTCACCATGCGACTGGTCCAGCAAAACTGGCTGTTGCCGACCCTCGCGCGGCTGGTGTTCGCGGCTGTTCTGGCGGTCTACTTCTTTAATTCAGGGCTGACGAAATTGGGTGACGGATTTGGCGGCGTGCTAAATCCAAGCGCTGGTGCCTATGTCCAAATCCTGCCCAAAGCGTTTGAATCCGCAGGCTATGACACTTCGGCGTTAAGCGCGCATCACCATGGGATCGTAATAGCCGGCATTGTCGCCGAATTCTTGCTGCCTTTGCTTATTTTGCTAGGTTTATTCACCCGCGCAGCGGCACTTGGGATGGTCGGGTTTATCATCCTTCAGTCGGTGACCGATCTTTATGGGCACGGTCAGGCTGATGCCTTGGGACGCTGGTTCGACCGCATACCCGACGCTGCCATTCTTGACCAACGGGCCCTATGGCTGTTTCTGCTGGTTACACTTATTGTAAAAGGTGCTGGCCCGCTGTCCCTCGATAAGCTGTTGGTCGCGCGTTGGCGCTAAAGGCCTAGGGCATCCTGAACCTGCTTGGTCCACCCAAGAAACAGCTTTCCTTCTTTTTCGATCAACGGTCGCTTCATCAAGGCGGGGTGCTGCGCGATCAGCGATAGCGGGTCTTGTTCCCGCGCCTCGGCGTCTAGCCCGCGCCAGGTGGTCGACCGAGTGTTCATCAGCGCAGCGCCAAATTGCGCAAACGCCTGCTGCATCACATCATCGGGCACACCCTCCAAACGAACATCGACAAGCTGCGCGTCAGG
This sequence comes from Sulfitobacter sp., assembly GCA_026421135.1. Classification (GTDB taxonomy): domain Bacteria; phylum Pseudomonadota; class Alphaproteobacteria; order Rhodobacterales; family Rhodobacteraceae; genus Sulfitobacter. Next base: position 13,022 of record JAPKCR010000013.1, read on the forward strand.
TAATTCCTGCATCGCTTTCCGGCAGGTATCGCAGTTCTTAAGCCCGTAAATTATCATTTGCGCATCATTTCCTTAGGTATCCATTCCGAAAGCCGCCATTGCCTCAGAAATTTTCTTGATTTTCGTCTGAACCGGACAATCTTTTAGCATAGGTCAACCAGACGACCATGGTGCGACCTGAATGCCACGGTAAGACATGCTACTCAACAGGAGGCTCCGAAGGACATGCCAGCAGGAACCGTAAAATGGTTTAACACGACCAAAGGATATGGATTTATCGCGCCAGACAATGGCGGCACGGATGTGTTCGTTCACATTTCAGCCGTCGAACGTTCCGGCCTTACCGGCCTAGCAGATGATCAAAAGGTTAAATTTGAATTATCCGAGGGGCGCGATGGCCGCCAGGTGGCGTCGGACCTAAGCATTTTGTAGTAAAAAAGCCCGATGCGTGTACACCGGGCCATTCGAAAAATCCTGGGGTGACGCGTTTAGCTGCAGCCTTTTTCACCGGGGATGCACGAATAGGCCACAGGACGCGGTTTGTGGTAATGCGCTTTGCGCATCTTCTTTTTCACCGGATGCGCTTTGACCTGCTGATAGGTCATGTTCTGGTTCGGCGTACCGCAGCAGATGACACCCTGAATTGTGATTGGCTGCAGACCGGCAGGACAATAGTTTGCGCTGGTCGGATAAGGATAGACTTTGGCTTCGGCTGAGACCTGAGCAGGCAGCACAATCGCCCCC
>JAPKCR010000416.1 GCA_026421135.1 Sulfitobacter sp.
CCGCGCTGACTTTATCCAACTGATCTTCCAGATCGGCGGTAAAGTCATACCCGATATATTTGCGGAAATAGTTCTCAAGGAAGGCGGTAACAAGCCGACCTTTGTCTTCGGGGAAAAGCCGGTTGCCTTCCTTCCGGACATATTCGCGGTCTTGGATTGTGGTGACGACGCTTGCATAGGTCGACGGCCGACCGATCCCCAACTCTTCCATACGCTTGACCAAAGTCGCTTCAGTATAGCGCGGGGGCGGTTGTGTGAAATGTTGTTCGGGCGTGACCGACCGCTTGTCCATCTTATCGCCCTGATTGATCTGGGGCAGGCGCTTGTCATCCTCATCCACCACATCATCGCGGCCTTCTTCGTAGACACGCAAGAAGCCGTCGAACTGAACGACTTGACCTGTTGCGCGCAGGCCAACTTGTTCGTCCTTGCTGCCGATTTCGACAGTTGTCCGTTCAAGCCGGGCGCTTTCCATCTGGCAGGCGAGCGTGCGTTTCCAGATCAGATCATAAAGCTTGCGCTGATCCGGCTCTGTCAATTTCAACGCTGCAGCGTCTTTTGCCATGTCCGTGGGGCGAATACACTCGTGCGCTTCTTGTGCGTTCTTGGCCTTGTTCTTGTAAATTCGGGGAGCCGACGGCACGTATTCTGCACCAAAGCGGTCCTTGATCGCATCGCGGGCCATTGTCATTGCCTCGGGGGCCATGTCGATGCCATCTGTCCGCATATATGTAATGTGACCAGCTTCGTACAACCGCTGGGCGGTACTCATGGTTTGGCGGGCACCCATGCCAAATTTGCGGCTGGCCTCTTGTTGCAAGGTCGATGTCATGAAAGGTGCCGAAGGGTTCCGGCTGGCGGGCTTCGCCTCAACGCTTATGACAGTAAGGTCGCGGCTGGTGATCGCCTGCACAGCCATTTCGGCTTGCGTTTCGTTGCTCAGATCAAACCGATCCAGCTTGTTGCCGGCAAGTGTCACGAGGCGCGCTTCGAATTCTTGGCCGCGTGGTGTTGCGACCAGTGCCTTCACGCTCCAGTACTCACGGTTGCGGAACGCCTCGATCTCCATCTCGCGCTCAACGATTAACCGTAGCGTCACCGATTGCACGCGGCCTGCTGATTTCGCACCAGGCAGTTTGCGCCACAAAACCGGCGAAAGGTTGAACCCGACAAGATAGTCTAGCGCACGACGTGCTAGATAAGCCTCGACCAGTGGCATATCCACTTGGCGCGGATTTTTCATCGCTTCGGTCACGGCGGATTTTGTGATTGCGTTGAAGACAACCCGGCTGACCGGCGTGTCCTTCTTGATCGATTTGCGGGCAGTTAGCGCCTCCTGCAGGTGCCAACTGATTGCTTCCCCCTCACGGTCGGGGTCGGTCGCGAGGATCAGTTCGTTATCGTTTTTCAGTGCATCTGCGATGGCTTTGACGTGCTTTTTGCTGGCCGAAGCGACCTCCCAAAGCATTTCAAATTCATTGTCCGGATCGACGGACCCGTCTTTCGGGGGAAGATCACGCACGTGGCCATAGGACGCTAGAACAGTGTAATTGCTGCCCAAATAAGAGTTGATCGTTTTGGCCTTGGCAGGTGATTCGACGACAACAACTGGCATAAATTTCCGTACCTTGAATCAATTGAAATAGGGCTGCTTGTGCTGTGACATGTGGCGTTGCGGTTGTTTTGTCAATGCGCAGGGCAGTCGATGCGAACCCCAGTGACGTTTCCTGACGACATGCAGGTCACCTGTAGCAGGTGCAAGATTTTAAGATACTAAGCCGCTTGCAGAACCCGTTTGCGAGCGACGGCTTTGCAGAAGGTTATGCATTGGTCAGGGGGAGCAGCCCGACGCCAGGCATGCCAAACCGTCTTCAAACGCGCGAAACCAAACCGCCGGGCTGGCGCAGGACCTGACCGTCAAGTTCAAGATCGATCAAGACGGGTGCGACTTTTGCGGGTGCGGCGTTCAAGTCCCTGATCAACTGGTCTTCGGCGATGGGGCTGGGCCCCAATCGCGACAGGATCTGCATGTGAAGCGCGGCGGTTTCCCTAAGCGATCTTTGTTGCATGGCATCTTTCTGTGCCGGCGCAAGATCTAGTTCGGGTTGTATTTGTTCTGGCAGAAGTGCCTTTCCCAAAACTTCGATCACGTCAGCGGTATTGCGTACTAATGTCGCCCCGTCGCGGATCAACATGTTGCATCCGGCCGCGCGGGCATCAAAGGGGTGACCGGGCACAGCCAATACATCCCTACCCTGATCCAAAGCATCGCGCGCGGTAATCAGGCTGCCGGATTTGGACGCGGCCTCGACAACGATTGTCGCACGGCTTAGCCCTGCGATGATCCTGTTGCGGCTTGGAAAATGACGCGCCATCGGCTGCAGGCCCATAGGTTGCTCTGAAATCCGAAGGCCGGATTTTGCGATGTCTTGGGCCAATTGTGCATTCTCAGCAGGATAGATAACGTCAATTCCCCCTGCCTGAACCGCGATTGTTCCCGTGGAAAGCGCGGCAAGATGAGCGGCAGCGTCTACGCCGCGGGCCAAACCTGACACCACGACAAAACCAGCCTCACCTAGGCCCTGCGCCAATGCCTTGGCCATGCGTGTGCCCAGCGATGATGCATTTCGCGCCCCGACCAAAGAGATCGTAGGCCTGTTTAACAGGTCGACATTGCCTAATACCCAAAGGAAGGGTGGGGCGTCGTCAATTTCAGCCAAGGTCTGCGGATAATCCGGGGTGCCGTGCATGATAAGTCGCGCACCTGCGTCTTTGCCCGCGCGCATTTCGGCTTGAACAACTCCTTCGGGACAAATCGTGTAATTCTGGACGCCCGCGGCGCGCGCTACCGTAGGCAGCGCGGCCAGCGCATTCTGCGCAGTGCCGTGTTCGGTCAGCAGACGTTTATACGTTGAAACGCCGACCCGGCGCGAGCGCAACAGACGAAGACGGGCAAAACGTTCGTCTTCCGAGGTGGGTGGGATTGGGGGGTGAGTGGAAGAAGGATTGTGGTCCTTGTCAGTCATCCCGTATCTCCGTCTGTTGCAAGAATCAGATATAAGGAGACCTGGTTAACAACCGGTGAAGGGTTCCCCGCCCATTTTTGTCAAATGGGGCAGGGAGAGTGTTTTAGGCGGCGGCACCACCAACAGTCAGGCCACCGATCATCAAAGTAGGTTGCCCGACGCCGACCGGCACCCACTGACCAGCTTTACCGCAGTTGCCCATCCCCGGGTCCAACGCAGGATCATTGCCAATGGCGCGGATCTGTTTCAGCGCAGTCGCACCATCACCAATCAGGGTCGCCCCTTTCACCGGAGCGCCGACAATTCCGTTCTGAACCCGATATGCCTCGGTGCAGGAGAACACGAATTTGCCATTGGTAATGTCGACTTGCCCACCGCCAAACCCAACAGCATAGATCCCATCCTTGAG
>JAPKCR010000417.1 GCA_026421135.1 Sulfitobacter sp.
GGCGTTTGCCATTCACATCGAGCCTGGACGGCCGTTCGGATATGTCTCTACCTGTGCCGGGCTAGTCAACTGCGCGTCATTGGGTCTTAAGGTTAAGCTCACTGGCAAAACCGCCCATGCAGCCGACCCGGAGGATGGTGTTTCACCGGCTCAGGCCATTGCTGATTTGATCCCTGCGCTCGTCGCTTTGGGACGGGGTGGATCGATTGATGAAGATTTCCGATTGGTAACGATAACTCATGTAAAAATTGGCGAGCCATCATTTGGCGTGGCTCCCGGTGATGGCGAGATATATGCCACCCTCCGGACGGCAGGCGATGAAGCCATGGAAAGCCTAGAAGCGACAGCCCGCACCCTTGCCAATACCGCGGCAGAGAAATTTGGGCTTAGTGTGGATTTTGAGGTGTGCGATAATTTCGCAGCTTCAATCAATGATCCAGACGCCTATGCCGTGGCAACAGCAGCTATGGATGCAATCGATGTCGCCTATGGCGATGCGGGAGTTCCCATGCGTGCATCAGAAGATTTCGGCGTCTTTGGGTGGAATGCCAAAGCAGCAATGTTATGCTTGGGGCCGGGCGAAGACTATGCAGCGCTGCACAATCCCGACTATGATTTCCCGGATGACTTGATCCCCATCGGTAGTGCGATTTTTGAGCGTATTGCGCGAGATTTATTGGGAACCGCATGACCACCGAGAGCGCAACTGATCGCAAAGCGAACCTGCTTGGCAGCATTTGGATGATCGCTGCTATGGCTCTGTTTGCCATAGAAGACACTTTTGTCAAAGTAGCATCGTTGACCCTGCCTGTCGGCCAAATTCTGATCATCTTTGGCTTTGGCGGGGCCGCTGTGTTCGCTTGTTTACTGCGCCTGAACAACAAACCCCTGTTTGTCCGCGATGTGCTTTCGCGCCCGATGCGCATCCGTGTGGTATTCGAAATCACCGGTCGTCTGTTCTATGTTCTCGCCATCGCGTTTACTCCACTGTCGGCGGCAACCGTGATCCTGCAAGCCACCCCGTTGGTCGTAGTAGCAGGCGCTGCGATAGTGTTTGGCGAAAAGGTTGGATGGCGCAGGTGGTCTGCAATATTCATCGGCCTGATTGGAGTTGTTGTAGTCATTCAACCCGGAACTGACAGTTTTTCTGTGCTGTCAATTTTGGCAATTATCGGCATGATCGGCTTCGCTGGGCGAGACTTAGCGAGCCGCGCCGCGCCAGCCACGCTTAGTACTTCAATGCTCGGGCTGTACGGGTTCTTATCTATTGTGGTCGCAGGCTCAGCGTTTTCTATTTGGCAAGGCGCGTCATTTGTTTACCCCGATTTCGGGACTACTCTACATTTATTGGGTGCCATAATGGCAGGTGTTGCGGCGTATTCTTGTCTTATGAAGGCGATGCGGACAGGTGAGGTATCTGCTGTGACGCCGTTCAGATACACAAGGTTGCTTTTTGGTATAACGCTGGGGGTGGTGCTGTTCGGTGAAAAATTAAGCCCTGAAATGGTAGTTGGGTCGGGTCTGATTGTTCTTTCAGGCCTATTCATTCTTTGGCGCCGCAGATCGGCGGTATTGGTCTAATATCCGGTGAGCAATTTAAGAATTGCAAAATTGACTGACCAACCTTTCGAGACTGGCTCTATCAGTTTCATGAACTCGTGAAACGTCCCTCGGGCCGGATCTGATCAACATCATAGTGGGTCAGAAGCAGTCGTTCGTGAGGGTCGCAGCGTTTGGCAAAATGGGTTCTGTCCGGGCATAATGCCGCAGACGAAGCGTTAAAGGCCGGATTTTGCCGCAAGCATCGCGTAGCAATTGGCATCATCCGAGCAGTGCTCTGCATTGCCAGGCAATAGGGGCTTCATTGCGCGACCCTCGCTGGTACGTCTCATCGGCCTCCACCATGTCCGAGAAGCTCGCGGCCGAGCCGCCTTCGATGATTGAGATCGCCAGCATCCGCAAAAGCCATACCAGATTTTTGTTGGGTCCGAGCCGCCTCGCAGGGTTTCGCACTGATTGCGGGGCAGGGTGGTCACCCGATGACCTTGCAGTTCTTCGGCTTTCGCTATTTTAACTCACGCGAACCCGAGCCTCACCATAGCAGCGCTATGGTTACGTGCGGTGGATGTGATTGCGACAACCTTCGCACAGAGTTGAGGCCGCCACGCTTTATTTCCGGCGGCCTTGTGCAAACTCTGTCCTTTCTTCAGTCAGTAGCATTATGCAGTTTGGGCCGAAAGCCGTCACGCGGCGTCGCGACTGGGCGACTTAATACCGCGCACGGAAGCGGTCATTTCCAAATTACTGTTACTTCTTTTTTATGCTGACGAAGGCAGCGTAACCGTTTTCACCGTCGCTTTTGAATTCGACTGTGATGGCGTCGCCTGCGACCAGACCCTCGGGAATGATCTCCGGATTGGGAATGGTCAGAACGCTTTTGTCGTCCAGAACAATAACGTTATCGACACGGTCAAACGCAATGACGGTGCCCGAAAGTTCATCGGCAAAAGCCGGGGCTGCGGCGAGTATAAGGCTGGTGATGAAAAAACGGACCATGTTGGCCTCCAGGTTGAAACTGTGAAATAAATGGGGTCAAATTTGGGCCGCACAAGTGGTCGCTATGGCTAGACAGAAAATAATTTCACTAGCTGCTTGCCACGTCCGTAGTATTACAGTTTCAAAGAAGAAACGGTTCATTCGGCGACTAGGGCTGCGAGAAACTGAAGTTTCTTAAACACGAACGAGTAGACCGATTTGGGCAGTCCATTTTATCCGGCAAAACTCGTTCAGCCAAATGCCCGCTAAGTCCGCAAGTGAGACATCTGTCACCTTAATGGCGAACGACCGGCTTGTATTTAGGCTGTTCATAAACTAGTGAACGACTGTTTCGTGGAAATTGTGCTGCAGCGCCCCGACGCCCCCAGGATCTTGATCGGGACGTCGGCGTTAAAGGTGCTGCATGCGCATCATGCAGCTTGGTTCCGCGTCCCCGACATCCGACCAATGAAAATGCTGCACGGTGCTTGAGTCACTGCAATGCGAAAGCTGTGACGCAACGATTGATTAGATGGTTGAGGTCCGGTTTGGGCGAATTCTGTTGAAAAACTCTTCTTGATTTGAATGCCTTTGGCTGATTCAATTCCCCTATAAGAGCGGGGGATTTGGCGATGATGGGACCGAAGCAGGAAGCACAGGCGGCGCTGTTTTATGAGTTCTCGCTGGAAGACCACATCCCGCAAGGCCATCTGCTGCGCTCGATTGATCGGTTTGTTGATCTGAGCGACATCCGCCAGTATCTGGCTGAGTTTTACAGCCACACGGGCCGCCGTTCGATTGACCCTGAACTGCTGATCCGAATGCTGTTGGTCGGCTATTGCTTCGGTATCAGATCAGAGCGGCGGTTGTGTGAGGAGGTGCATTTGAACCTGGCGTA
>JAPKCR010000418.1 GCA_026421135.1 Sulfitobacter sp.
CAGATGCCCAGCACAAAATTCTTACCAAGATCGGTGCCAGCAAGTGTGCGCTGCAATTCTTGGCCCAGATCCTGCGTGCCTATGAAGGCGGCGATGATAACCATAAAAAATGCGAACATGATGGCCTGATTGAACCCGACTGCCATTGTCGGCAGCGCCAACGGAAGTTCTACGTTCCATAATTTCTGCAACCGCGTTGCCCCAGCCATATCAGCGGCCTCAGCCATCTCGGGAGGTACAGTGCGTAGCCCTTCAATGGTGTAGCGGATCAAAGGAACCATCGCAAAAATCAATATCGAAAAGATCACGGCGATGTCTGTTATCCCGAACAGCATAATTGCAGGGATTAGATAAACGAAACTTGGGAAAGTCTGCGCCGTGTCGCAGATTAAGAGCACTCGCGTTGACCAGCGCTTGGACCGGGCCGCGATGATTGCAATTGGCAAGCCAATCAGGGCGGCAAGGAAAACCGCGGAAATCACCGAATATAGCGTTATGATTGCGCGGTCCCACCATCCCGACAACGCAACAAGCCCGAAAAACAAGAGCGCGATTAGGGCTTGTTTGCGTCCGGCCAGCGCTAGTGCAAAGGCTGCGACAAGCATAATGAACGCCGGTGTGGGGATGGACAGCATGAAGTTTCGGAATGGAATTAGAATTTTGACATTCACGAATGCGCGTAAAAAGCCGGTTGTGGCTTTGACCACTTCAATGTCCAAGAACCCCTTTATAAGGTTATCGAGTTCTTTACCCTGACTAAAATCCTGGCCGCGGCCAATGACCGATGCGATGGGCAAGATGGCTGATAGCAGCGTAAATCCAACAAATAGCGCAACGCCCAGAAGCAGCATCTGATGACGTTTCCACCACGGCGTGCCGCGCTCAAAATGCACTGGTTGTTTGATGACCCACGCTTTTGACAACCGATCCAGCGTCACAGCTAGCAAAACGATTGTAATGCCTATTTCAAATGAACGCCCTAATTTAAAGCTACCCATCATTGCCAGCAGTTTGGCACCCAAACCCGGCATGCCGATGAACGCGGTCAAAACGACCATCGCCAGACACAGCATGATCACCTGATTGACGCCCACTAGAATGTCTGTGCGTGCCGAGGGTAAATAAACATGCCGAAGCATCTGAAACTTGGAACAGCCACTCATTTTGCCGGCCTCGACGACTTCTTCGGGCACTTTTTGCAAACCGAGCGAGGTCATCAAAATCATTGGTGGAATGGCGTAAATCGTGGTGGCCACCGCCCCTGCCGTTGGGCCCACTTTGAAAAAGATGACCGCCGGCAGCAAGTAAGTGAAAAATGGCAAGGTTTGCAGCACCGACAAAACCGGTTTGATCACGCGATCAACCCAAGGGTATTTCCATGCCGCGATGCCAAGCGATAGGCCGATGACAAACGCCAGCGGTGCGGCGATTGCCAACACCGACATCGTCTGCATCGCTATTTTCCATTGCCCAATAAGGGCCGTCCAGATCAACGTACCTCCGCCTAACAAAGCAAGGCGCCATCCGCCCAAGTAATATCCGATTACGGCGACCACCGCCGTGAGCGCCGTCCATGGAATTGGCCCTATATTGGGCCAGCGTCGCTTCCCGAAAAAGATGTTGCCAGACACATCAAGCAGCCATTCCAGCCCTTCGGTCAAAGTGCGGGTTAGCACCAATAACCCCATGTCATCTTTGATAAAATTAAACGCGGTATCTAGCCAGCCTGCAAAATTCGGAATTACCGCCTCGGGCAATCGATGTAGCCAAGCGGGCAAAAGCCCCGCGAATTGCATCGCCGTCAGAAAAATGGCAACTGCAACCATAATCAACGCCAACTGGCCGCGGCCCAACGGTTGTTTATTTACAGGAATGGACGTTGTTGTGGCGGTCAACTTTCCGCTCCCAGCAAGATGTCCAGGGCGTCTTGGCGTGGCATTGCGCCGATTAAGGCACCCGACCTTTGCACAGGGATCATGTCACGATTATCGTTGACCAACATGCGCGCCATTCCGTGCACGGTCGCGCGGGCATCGACAGGGTCGCCCGTACCCACCTGCCCCGCTTTGGCAAGAACACCAGCATGCACAACGCGCGCCTTATCAATGTCTTCGGTGAACTTGCGCACATATTCGGTGGCCGGATGCAGGACGATCTGATCAGGCGTATCACATTGCTCGACCGCGCCGTCTTTCATGATTGCGATACGATCAGCAAGGCGCAGTGCCTCGTCAAAGTCGTGGGTGATGAAGCCGATCGTTTTGTTCAGCAACTGTTGCAGGCGCAAGAACTCGTCCTGCATTTCCTTTCGGATCAACGGGTCAAGCGCACTGAACGGTTCATCCAAGAACCAGATGTCAGGTTCAATGGCTAGGCTGCGGGCGATCCCCACGCGTTGCTGCTGGCCACCTGACAATTCGCGGGGGAAGTATTCTTCGCGGCCTTCCAATCCGACCAGTTTAATGACTTCCAGCGCACGTTCGCGCCGGGTGTGTTTGTCTTGGCCACGCATTTCCAGCGGAAACGCGACGTTTTCCAGAACAGTCCGGTGCGGCAGAAGACCAAAGGATTGAAACACCATACCCATCTTGGAACGGCGCAGATCAATCAGCTCTTTTTCAGGAAGGGCCATGATATCCTGGCCTTCGACTTTTATTGTGCCGCTTGTGATGTCGTGCAGACGAGAAAAGCATCGAACAAGCGTGGATTTTCCAGAGCCGGACAGACCCATGATCACCAGCATTTCACCACGATGAACGTCTATCGATACATCCTTTACGCCCGCAATATACCCTGCGGCCTGGATGTCTTCAAAGCTCGTTCCGGGAGACATATTCTTTAGAAAAGCCTTCGGATTTGCACCAAAGATCTTCCAAACGTTCTTGCAGGAAATAACGGGAGTTGCGACTGACATGACGGTCCTTACAGGTAAATTTGCCCGCCCGGATAAACCGGACGGGCCAATACAACATTGGTTATCGCGGACTTTACTTGATCCAGCTTTCCCAAACGTCCTTGTTGTTTTCCAACCACTCGGATGCCGCATCTTCCGGCTCCATTTCTTCTACGTCAACAAGTTTCGCCATCTCGGCGATTTGCGGGTTGGTAAAGCTGATCTTTTCCAGAACGCCATAAGCAGCTGGCCATTTTGCTTCCATGCCATCCCATGCGGCTTTCTTAAGGTAGCCGTTTGCTGGGTTGCCGCAGTCATACATCGCGTTCGGATTCGGACCGACGGCTGGGTCTTTGTCACAGCCTTCTTCCCACGCAGGGAATTCAACGAACTCACCGGGCCAGACGGCTTCGGCAAAGTTCGGCGTCCAGTTGAAAACAACGATTGGTCGTTTGTCAGCCTCGGCGGAACCTATTTCAGCCCAAAGCGCTGCAGCAGAGCCCGCGTTTACAACGACAAAATTCATGTCGAGCGCTTCGA
>JAPKCR010000419.1 GCA_026421135.1 Sulfitobacter sp.
TGATCCGTTTATTCGGTTGGCGGGCACCGGGCTTGCTTGCATGTTCGGGGTTCAAGCGATGATTAACATGGGCGTTGCCGTGCGGTTGCTGCCGGCCAAAGGGATGACTTTGCCTTTCGTAAGCTATGGCGGGTCGTCGGTGATTGCATCGGGCATTGCAGTTGGCATGCTTTTGGCCTTTACGCGCACAAGGCCTCAGGGCCAGATTTCAGACCTGTTGGGTCGAGGACGTAGCCGATGACGACACGCGCACCGCTTTTGACGATCGCCGCTGGCGGCACCGGGGGGCATATGTTCCCCGCGCAAGCACTGGCCGAGGTGATGCTCGCGCGCGGTTGGCGGGTCAAGCTGTCAACAGATGCACGCGGCGCGCGTTATACCAGTGGCTTTCCCCATTCAGTCGAGATCCAGCAGATTAGCAGCGCCACCTTTGCCCGTGGCGGCGTTTTGGCCAAGGCCCTTGTGCCGTTTCGCATCTTTGGCGGTGTTGTCGGTGCTGTCCTTGAGATGATGCGCGACAAGCCTGATGTGGTTGTCGGCTTTGGCGGGTACCCGTCGATCCCGTCTTTGACGGCGGCATGGATTTTGCGCAAACCCCGAATGATCCATGAACAAAACGGCGTGTTGGGGCGGGTGAATACTTTCTTCGCCAAACGCGTTGATCTGGTTGCATGTGGCACTTGGCCCGCAACTCTGCCCGAGGGTGTCGAAGCCTATCACGTCGGAAACCCTGTGCGTGGGGCGGTGCTTGAGCGCGCTTGTGCTGCATATATCCCGCCGGGTGATTACCCGATGGAAGTCTTGGTGATGGGCGGCAGCCAAGGCGCGCGCATCCTAAGCGAAGTCGTCCCGCCAGCTATCGCGAACCTGCCGATGAACATGTTGCGCAACATCCGTGTCAGTCATCAGGCCCGCGATGAAGACGCAGAACGGGTTGCGGAATTCTATGCCCAAAACGGGATCCCCGCCGATGTGCAGCTATTTTTCAACGACGTGCCCCGCCGCATGTCCGAGGCTCAACTGGTGATCAGCCGTGCCGGTGCATCCAGCGTAGCCGATCTTTCAATCATCGGGCGGCCATCGATTCTGATTCCATACGCCGCGGCGACGGGCGATCATCAAAGCGCCAATGCCCGTGGTCTTGTGGACGCGGGAGCGGCGATCATGGTGCCCGAACACATGGCCAACCCTGAAAGCCTGACCGAGCAAATCGAAATGGTGCTGTCCAATCCGGACGGGGCACAGCAAATGGCGCGCGCCGCAATGTCCGTGGCCAAGCCCGACGCGGCAGAAGAGCTGGCACAAATGGTAGAACACCTGGGAAATCAAGGATCCGCAACATGAACGCAGCCACCAAGCTTCCCACGGATGTGGGCCCGATCCATTTTGTCGGCATTGGTGGCATCGGCATGTCCGGCATCGCAGAGGTTCTGCTGAACCACGGCTACCGCGTGCAGGGCTCCGACCTAAAAACGACCAAGATCACCGACCGTCTGGTTGAGCTGGGAGCGACCGTGTTTGAAGGGCAGGCAGCCGAAATTATCCAAGGGTCCGAGGTCATCGTGATTTCGTCTGCGATCAAACCGGGCAATCCCGAACTGGACGCGGCCCGCCTTGCCGGCTTGCCGATTGTGCGTCGGGCGGAAATGCTTGCCGAATTGATGCGCCTGAAATCCAACATCGCTATTGCAGGTACCCACGGCAAAACGACTACCACCACGATGGTTGCTGAATTGTTGGTACATGGCGGCATTGACCCCACGGTCGTAAATGGCGGGATTATTCACGCCTATGGTTCAAACGCCCGTATGGGGCAGGGCGAATGGATGGTGGTCGAGGCCGATGAATCCGACGGCACGTTTAACCGTCTTCCTGCGACCATCGCGATCGTGACCAACATCGATCCCGAACATATGGAACATTGGGGTGACTTTGACACCCTGCGCCAGGGTTTCCTTGATTTCGTGTCCAACATTCCGTTTTACGGCCTTGCGATCTGCTGCATCGACCACCCCGAAGTGCAGGCGCTGGTCGGCAAGATCACCGACCGTCGCGTGATGACTTATGGCTTTAACGCACAGGCTGACGTGCGTGCCGTCAACCTGCACTACAAGGCTGGCGTTGCGCATTTCGACATCCAGTTTCAGGCCGAGAATATTGTGATCAAGGATTGCTCCCTGCCTATGCCGGGGGACCATAACGTATCGAACGCCTTGGCTGCTGTCGCCGTGTCGCGGCACCTTGGCATGAAGGTCGAGGAAATTCGCGCCGCGCTTGCCGGTTTCGGGGGCGTGAACCGCCGCTTTACCAAGGTGGGTGAGGTTAACGGTGTTACAATTATTGACGACTACGGTCACCATCCGGTTGAAATTACGGCCGTCCTCAAGGCCGCGCGCCAAGCGACCGAAGGCCGCGTGATCGCCGTGCATCAGCCGCACCGCTACAGCCGTTTGCACCACCATTTCGAAGAATTCTGCGCCTGTTTTAATGACGCTGATGTCGTGGGCATCGCCGAAGTTTACGCCGCTGGCGAAGACCCGATCGAAGGGGCAAGCCGTGACGATCTGGTTGCGGGGCTTATCCGGCACGGCCACCGTCACGCCCGCGCTGTGAAAAGCGAAGATGACCTTGCCCGCCTTGTCCTAGAACAGGCGGGGCCGGGTGATATGGTTGTCTGCCTAGGTGCCGGTACGATCAGCGCATGGGCCAATGGCCTGCCTGCCGCGCTTGCCGCGATGAAGAAGGAGGCAGTCTGAATGGTGCGCCACTACAACATTGGGTGTCAGCAATGACGTTGGTGTGGCTTTGCCTGATTTGGGTTTTCCTGTCTGCTACCGTCGCCACCTTGCCAATGCGCATGCAATATATTCCCGGCGCGATCCTGCTGGCCGCCGGGCCAATTTTGATTATCCTGATCGGTTTTAAGGTCGGGTTCATCTTTAGCGTGCTTGCTCTTGCTGCCTATGTGTCCATGTTCCGCAACCCTTTGCTGTTTCTGCTGGCAAAGCTGCGCGGCCAAAACCCCGAGGTACCAAGATGAGTCTTTCCCTGACGCTTGCCTGTCTTTGGGCCGTGATCGCCAATATCATCGCGATGACCCCAAGTTCGGATAACCATTGGCGCAATGCCTATGCGTTGATCGCAGTCGGTATTCCGATTGTCGGCTATGTCACGACGCAGCACGGTCCATGGGCAGGGATGCTGGTGCTGGCAGCAGGCTGTTCGGTCTTGCGTTGGCCGGTCATCTATATGATGCGCTGGCTGCGGCGCACGACCTTTCAAGGGCCGGCTGAATGACACCGACACTGGCAATCTTGATCGCGGTTCTAGTGGTATGGATGCTGGCGCTAGGCTGGTGCGGGTATGCCAAACGGTTTTTGCTGGTGTTGCCTGTATTGCTGGTAGGGCTAGGTCTGAACTGGGCCTGGATG
>JAPKCR010000420.1 GCA_026421135.1 Sulfitobacter sp.
TGCTTTGCGACATCTCGGGCTCGATGAGCCAGTATTCGCGTGTGGTGCTGCATTCCCTACATGCGGTCAGCAATGCCAAGGGCGCAGGTTGGGCGAAGGTGCACGCCTTTACCTTTGGCACGCAGTTGACCAACATCACCCGCCATCTGGCCACCCGTGATGTGGACGCGGCCCTTAAGGCTGCTGGCGCGCAAGCGCAAGACTGGGAGGGGGGCACGCGTATCGGGTCTTGTATCGAGGCGTTCAACCGCGATTGGTCACGGCGGGTCATGGGGCAGGGCGCTGTCGTGTTGCTGATCACCGACGGCCTTGATCGCGACAATCCTGACGATCTGGCACGGCATATGCAGCGGCTTAACCTGACAGCGCGGCGGTTGATTTGGCTGAACCCATTGCTACGGTGGGACGGATTCGCGCCCAAGGCTGCTGGCATCCGCGCGATGCTGCCCCATGTCGACAGCTTTCGCGCAGGCCATTCCATTGCATCGCTCGAAGAGTTGGCGCAGGTGATTTCCCGTCCCGATGATACGGGCGAAAAAGTACGTCTGATGGGGATGTTGGACACCCCGAAATCTTGATTTGATCGCCAAGAAAAAGCCCCGCCAAACGGAGGTTTGGAGGGGCTTTTTGCGTTCTGGGCTTAGACTGGCAATGCTTTAGGCAAAGGTCTCGGCAAAGGCACCGCGGTATGTCGCGCTCAGTTCGGCCAGCGGTGCGGTGACGCCACCAAGGCTGACCTGATCACCGCCGAATTTACCGACGCTTTCAAGGTGCAGCCCAAGTTGGGATGCCGCAATCATCAGCGCCTCGGCCTGATCAAAGTTGCACGCAATCAGATAGCGCGCCTGATCTTCGCCGAACAAAGTCTGAGTGTCAGCGGAATCAAGCGAAACGCCAATGCCGGCTTCATCCGCCATCTCGAACGCTGCCAGGGCAAGGCCGCCGTCGGACAGATCGGTACAGGCTTTGATCATCTCGCGGTTGTTGCGAATAAATTCGCCGTGGGCTTTCTCGGCCACCAGATCGACTGATGGTGCGTCGCCGTCACGGCGGTTAAATACCTCGAGCAGAAGGGCGGATTGACCTAGGTGCCCCTCTGTCGCCCCCAAAACCAGCGCCACATGGCCTTCGCGTACGTCTTTGCCGATGATGTCGTCGATATGGTTCAGCAGACCCACAGCGCCGATGGTTGGCGTGGGCAGAATGCCCTTGCCGTCGGTTTCATTGTACAGCGACACGTTGCCTGACACGATGGGCATGTCCAGCGCCGATACTGCTTCGCTGATGCCTTTGATGGCGCAAACGAATTGTCCCATGATCTCGGGCTTTTCTGGATTGCCGAAGTTCATATTGTCAGTTGTTGCCAAGGGCAGAGCACCAACAGCGCATAGGTTGCGGTACGCTTCTGCCACGGCCTGTTTGCCCCCCTCGAACGGGTTAGCTTTGACATAGCGCGGCGTCACGTCCGAGGTGAAGGCGATGGCCTTGTTGGTGCCATGCACACGGACAATGCCGGATCCCAGACCCGGCGTACGGGCGCTGTCGCCCATGACCATGGTATCGTATTGTTCGTAGACCCACGCTTTTGAGGCGTAATTCGGGCTGGCAAGCAAGGCGCGCAGACCGTCGATTGGGTCAATGCCTGGTACATCGGACAGCGGTTCGACCTTGGGCGTTTCGACCCATGGGCGATCATACTCAGGGGCATTGCCAGACAGCGCCTTCAACGGCAGATCAGCTTTCACTTCGCCATTGTGTACGATTAGGAAACGATCCTCGGCGATTGTTTCGCCGACGATGGCAAAATCCAGGTCCCATTTGTCAAAAACAGCTTTGGCTTCGGCCTCAAGCTCGGGGCGCAAGACCATAAGCATACGTTCTTGGGATTCGGACAGCATCATCTCATAGGCGGTCATGTTCAATTCGCGGGTCGGGACCAATTCAAGGTCAAGACGCACACCAAGGTTGCCTTTGTCGCCCATTTCGACGGCAGAACAGGTCAGGCCAGCCGCCCCCATGTCTTGGATCGAGATCACGGCACCAGTCGCCATCAATTCAAGCGTGGCTTCCATCAGGCGTTTTTCGGTGAAGGGGTCACCAACTTGAACAGTTGGGCGTTTGTCCTCGATGGTGTCGTCAAATTCTGCCGACGCCATGGTTGCACCGCCCACACCGTCGCGGCCTGTCTTGGCCCCAAGGTAGACCACTGGCATGCCGACGCCCGAGGCCGCAGAATAGAAAATCTTGTCCGTATCGGCTAGACCTGCAGCGAAGGCGTTCACAAGACAGTTGCCATCATAGGCGGTGTCAAAGCGAACTTCGCCGCCTACAGTCGGTACGCCAAAGCAGTTGCCGTAGCCGCCAACGCCCGCGACCACACCATGCACAAGCTGGCGTGTTTTGTGGTGATTGGGAGATCCGAAGCTGAGGGAGTTCATTGCTGCAATGGGACGCGCGCCCATGGTAAAGACGTCGCGCAAAATGCCGCCAACGCCGGTTGCCGCGCCCTGATAGGGTTCGATGTACGACGGGTGGTTGTGGCTTTCCATCTTAAAGACCAACGCCTGACCGTCACCAATATCGACGATCCCTGCGTTTTCGCCGGGGCCGCAAATGACTTGCGGTCCTTCGGTGGGCAGGGTGCGCAGCCATTTCTTGGATGACTTATAGGAACAATGCTCGTTCCACATCGCCGAGAAAATCCCAAGTTCTGTAAAGGTGGGTTCGCGCCCGATGATATCTAGAAGACGTTTGTATTCGTCGTCGTTGATGCCGTGGCTGGCGATAAGTTCTGGCGTAATGGCTGGTTCGGTCATGGTGCGGATATCCCCCTGGCAGATATGGCGGTACTCTTAGAGGAAGGCTGCCGCGGGGAAAAGGCCAAAGGACAGCTGAGGTGCAGCCAAAAAAAAGGCCGAGCATAAAGCTCGGCCAAGTCCAACAGGGAGGTATGAAGTGACAGCCCGAAGGCGTCCGTCTTCATACCGCCCAATTAGGTGGCAGTTGTGCACGGATCAAGGCTGAACTTAATATTTTGCGGCATGCCCGATATGCGCAAAACGCATAGCTAGTCGTTTTTGCGGTCCCGCAGGTGTCTGCGGTGTGTAAATATCTCGTCTTGGACAAAGTCCTTGAAGGCCGCGACCCGCTTGGAGGCGCGCAGTTCTTCTGGGTAGGCGAGGAAAACCGGGACGTCCGCCGACTCGATTTCAGGAAGCACCTGAACAAGGTCCGGAAAGTCTTCGGTCAGGTAGTTTGGCAGAACCCCGATGCCCAGATTGTGAATCACCCCTTGCAGCACTCCAAAGTAGTTGTTCACAGTTAGCAGAGAACGCGGATCGTACATCATCAGTTGCTGAACCAGCTGTAAACCTGCGTTCACTTGATCGCTGTCTGTATTTTGGCAGATCAACCGGTGTTCGGACATATCC
>JAPKCR010000421.1 GCA_026421135.1 Sulfitobacter sp.
AAGCAGCGATGGATAAGTGAGATCGGGTGCAGTGGCCCATGATGACTGCGGTTCCTGCGCCGCTTGCAGCATCTCCGAGCCGACCTGCATCAGTGGGTCGCCCGTTAGGGCATCGCTCAGCGTGGCTGATTGAAGGTTGAGCCGGAATGAACCGCCAGACAGCTCGTCAGGCGTGGAGTGATCAACCGTCAGCTCCATGCGCACAAGTATTTGCCGTTCAGGGTTCGCCATCACCAATTGTTCTGCGGAAGCACGGTCGAGCGGCAACCATTGCATCGCGCCATTATCCCGCACGGTGATGCTATGGACGTTGGGCAGTTTGGGACCGTCCGAAGTCAGACAATTGGGGATGTAATGCCGTTCCTCGAGGCCGAACCGGAATGTCTCAGGCGCTTCTTCCGGCCTGCCATTCGACATTCGCAGGTTAATCGGGAAAGCAGATCGTTGGGCGTCATAGGTGCCAAGAGTTCCTTGGGCGAGCACCCCAAAACGGTCGATATCAGGCTGAGCAGCCAGTTTCGACACAGCAAGTTCAGGCGCTGCTTCGAGTAGCGCCTTGCGCAGGAACTCCTCGTTTGGTTGCCCTCTGATTTGCGACTGAGGAAGGCATGTGCCGTCGCTGGCCCAATAGGCATATTTCGCTGCGAACAGCGGATCTTGAAGACGCGTGGCGTCAGCGCGCAGGGCCAAATTAATGAGCGCTGTATCCGTGAGGGGTGGTAAGTTGTCCAACGTAAGGGCAGGGGACTTACCGCGCTGCGCTGTCATGATGAAATCGCCGCCTCCGATCACCAAAAGCGGCGGCTCCTTGCCTTGGGTGCCAAGGGCAAATATTTCGGCACCCGCGAGGCTGAGCGGGACAAGGCTGACTCCGTTTTCGGCTTGTGCCGGCGTTCCCGCACGTCCCAGCAACCGCAATTCAAGGTTCGGAAAACCTCGATCATAGAATGCGCGCGCTTGATCACGATCAACCTTTATCCCCTCGCCAAGCAGTGTCACCAGCGTTTGTGCGTCAAGCGGTGTGCCATCGCTCAGGGCAGGGCGAAACCTCATTGGGAAGTTTCCACCATTATGAACGCCTTCAGCTTTCGCAAGAGAGTGACAAAAGTCTTGTGTGGCTATGTTATCCGTTGCGGTCCCGCCTTGCAGCAGTGGAAATATCCCACGTCTGATATCATAATCTTGAGCCGAGAGGCGGTAGGTATACTCGAGCATTGGCTCCGCGTTTATCGTGGGTGCGGTTCGAAGATTGGCGAGTCGCTCAGTTGCAGCGTCCAGAATCTCTGCGCGGTCGAAAGGGTTTAGCTGTTGCCGTTCCCATCCTTGAGCGCGGCACCCCAACCCCGCGAAGTATACGAGAAACTCGCGGTTTTCAGTGCTGGCTGGATTGCCGTTAATGTACGCTTCAAGCAGGACGGCATAGGCCGTGTCACTTGCAAGAACGCCGCCAGCGGAGTGCTGCTCGAATCCGCTGCCGAGTTGGGTTGTGCCCAGACCTGTCGTGTAGGGGGCGGTCTGAACCGACGGCGCGTATGATCCTTTGTCGAGCGTTAACATCCTTTGGCGCATCGTCGTTTCCAAACAGACTTGCGACGCGCCACAGGCATTGCGCCGGGCAATCCAGTCCCGCTGGTCACGTTTTGTGCCGGATGGCGACTTGCCCGTAGCAAGCGCGTCCCGATACGCCCTAGCCATCGCCCGGTCGAGATCGGCGAGCGTAGATGAACTGCAGATTGCAGATTCCGTAGGCGTACTGGCGCGCGCGCAGTCGAAGCTTGGCTGGGATACAATTCTGCTGCGGTTTGGTGCAACGGCACCGCTTTGCACTTGCTCGGTCAGTGCCGATTGAATTTGTCGGCTGGGTCTTCCGGTGGGCGACAGGCCACGATCAGCCTCGAACGACCGGATCGCCGTTGCCGTCTTGCGCCCCATGGCACCGTCCAAGGGCCCCGGATCATACCCAAGCTGGGCGAGCATGTTCTGGATTTCGCGCACGTTGCCCTGCGCGTATTGAACCGTTGGAGCTTGGGAAGCGGTCGCACTTGGTTGCGAAGGGGCTTTCGCCATGGGCGTGAGATTTTGTCGGATGGCTTCGTTTAACAAACTTTCGAAAGAATCTCTGATTGAAACGTCCTGTGCCGTTGCAGTATTAGCCGCCAAGGAAAGCGCAAGGACGCCGCAAAATTCAAGCCAAGGAGTTCGCATGCCTCCCCCCCCAAATATTAGGTTCTATTTCGCATTGTATCACAGTTCAGTGATCCCACAAAGCCTCTTGCTTTGTCCAATGCCCCAATCTCTGCATAAATTGAACCAGCCAAACGGCCTCAAATCAAGATGCGTTCTTCGCCAGAATTCGCCCCATGGTCTACCTGTTTCCATCCATCAATAAAAACTACTTCGAAATCACTTTTTTGGGCAAATGTTCGACCAGGAATGTAAACTTGTTAGATGCCGCAAGCGCGCACTCGTGGAGCAAGACATTGCAAACTCAAAGGCCAGCGGTAATCTGTTCGGTAAAGTGATCGGACTTGCAGGTTTGTTGTAATCTGCATGAACGGCGGCCTCGGATCGGCTGTCTGTTTATGCAAAGTAAGGCACTGCCGTCCGCTAAGGGCTGGGAGCGGCCGTTAGACGGCTTTTGCACGAATGGCGGCTCTGGGCCGGGAGGCAATGTCAGATTAATCTGGCTTGGGCCGGGCAGGTGGGTCCGGTAGCTTTTGCGGATGACAAAACACAGCCCTTTTCGCTACTTCAAGACATCCCCAGAGATCATTCGCCTGGCCGTGATGCTGTATGTGCGGTTTCCGCTTTCGCTACGGAATGTAGAGGATATGCTGCACGAATGCTGCACGAATGCTGCATCGAAATCAGCCAAGAAACCGTTCGGTTCTGGTGGAATAGATTTGGCCCGCTGTTCGCAATCGAGATCCGCAAACAACGGATCAGTCGGATACGCTCACTTTCGAACTGGCAATGGCATCAGGACGAGGTTTTCGTGAAGATTAACGGCGAGACACACTATCTTTGGCGAGCCGTTGATCACGAGGGCGAGGTGCTCGAAAGCTATGTGACCAAGCGGCGCAACCGTAAAGCGGCGTTGAAATTCCTCAGGAAAACAATGAAACGCCACGGCAGGGCTGCGGTGCTCGTGACCGACCAGTTGCGTTCCTATGGTGCGGCGATGAAGGTGATCGGCAATGCCGAAAGATAAGAATCCGCGTGTTGGCTCAACAATCAAGCCGAGAGTTCACACCAGCCATTTAGACGAAGAGAGCGGGCCATGCTGCGCTTCAGACGAATGCGAACGTTACAGAAATTCGTCGCCGTCCACGTGTCTGCGCACAACCATTTCAACCAGGAACGCCATGTCTAAAGTCGATCAAATTTCAAGCTGAACCGCGCCGCCGCTCTTGCCGAGTGGCGCGGTCTCG
>JAPKCR010000422.1 GCA_026421135.1 Sulfitobacter sp.
TGCCATATCTTTCATCACGCGACCTCGTGGCCCAATGCTGCGGTGTAGATTTTGAACCACGTGATACGGTCCATGTTGACCTTCAGGGCGTCGGACAATCCGGCGATCCGTGTCAGATTGTTGGTGCCCATGACGGGCAGAACTTTTGCGGGGTGCGCCAAGATCCAAGCCACGGCGACTGCGGCGCGATCAACACCGTTTTCGGTAGCAACTGCGTCCAGCGCTTTCATCACATCGGTATTGCCGTTCATCAATGAACCACCCCCAAGCGGGGACCATGCCATCGCATGTTGGCCATTCTTTTGGTGATAGGCCAGATCGCCGTTGATCAGGCATTCGTTTGCGGTTGCCGAAAATTCGATTTGGTTGGTGACCAGCGGGTTTTTCATGCCAGCCTGCAGCAGATCGCAATCCCACGGTTTGAAATTGGAAACACCGATGTTGCCAACTTTGCCAGAGGCGACCAAGGCGTCGAGTGCGCCGCCAGTCTCATTGTGGTCCATGAACGGGTCAGGGCGGTGGATCAACAAAAGATCGATGTGTTCAACACCCATGTTTGTCAAAGATGCCTCGACGGATGCGTTTATGTGCGCCGCGGATGTGTCGTAATATTTGACAGGTGCATCGCTGTATTTACCGCAAGGGGCGACGATATCGCACTTGGTCACGATCTCCATCTTGGCCCGAAGCGCAGGGTTTGCGCGCATGACAGTGCCCATCACGGCCTCGGCGGAATAGTCGCCGTAAATGTCGGCCTGATCGAAGGTTGTGATACCTTGGTCTAGGCAGGCGTTAATCTTTGCCTCAACATGCTTGATGGAGGTGTCGGCGTCGTCGGCAACGCGCCACATGCCATAAACGATGCGGCTAACTTCGAGGGATGATGATAGTGTAACGCGTTCCATTAACGGCGTTCTCCTGCGGCAAGGGGTGTGTTTGGGGCGGCTGTTGGTACACGACCATAGGCGTGCGGCAGTGAACATGTGTCAAGATGTGGCATGACCAATTTGCCAAAATATTCGGCCTCTTCAATGTGCGGGTAGCCCGAGAAGATGAAGGCGCGAATGCCCATCTTCTTATACTCTTCGATTTTGCTAAGAACCTGATCGGCGGATCCTACAAGTGCTGCACCGCACCCAGATCGCGCACGGCCAACGCCGGTCCACAGGTTGGGTTCGATATAACCAAATTCATCAGCCAATTCGCGGTTCTTGGCTTGGTGCGAGACGCCCAACGATGTGGAGTCTAACGCACGCTCACGGATCATTCGGCCATATTCATCATCGAGTTTAGAGGTGATGTATTCCGCATATTCCTTCGCTTCTTTTTCGGTGTCGCGCACGATCATGTGGACACGCAGACCGTAATCCAGCGTGCGGTCATATTTTTCGGCAACTGCGTTCACAGCCTTCATACGTCCTGCAAGCGCTTCTTGGACCTCGGGCCACATCAGATAGACATCGCAGTGTTGGCCACAAAGTTCCAAAGCGGCGGGGGAGTAACCACCGAAGTAAAGCAGTGGACCGCCGGTTTGGAATGGTTTGACAGGGTCGGTCGTGAGACCTTTGAAGTCATAAACTTCGCCCGAATAATTGATCTCGTCTTGGGTCCATGCCTGCTTCAAGATCTCGACAACTTCGCGCGACCGTTGGTAGCGGTAGTTGCTGTCTTCTTTTTGGCCGGGGAAATCAGAGCTGATGATGTTGACGGTCAGGCGACCCTCAAGCATGTGATCCAGCGTCGAAATGGTGCGGGCCAACATGATCGGCTGCACTTCACCGAAGCGCACGGCCGCCAGTAGGTTGATGTCTTTGGTGATGGGCGCGCAGCCTGCCACGAAGGACAGCGTGTCTTGGCCCACTTGGTAAGACGAGGGGCATAGGATGTTGCGAAAACCCTGTGCCTCAGCCGTTTTTACGATGTTGCTGCAATGCGCCCAGCTGGAACGCAGGTCGCCGTCCGGCACACCAAGGAATTGGTAGTCGTCCGAGCATAGCGCCGAGAACCACGAAACTTCTGAGGCTTTCAAATCGGGTGATGTGATCGGTACAATGGTCATCAAAGGCGCTCGCGAAATTTAGGTGTAATTACATATTGCATAGCAATCGGTGACGTGTAAATCAATAGTGTATCAATTTTTTCAAATGACTAGATTTCTGCTTGTAGGAATAACGTGACTGACCGACCGTCCAACCCCAATGCGCTGCCCAAATATGTGCAGATCAGCGAATTGCTGATCCGCGATATTGCATCGGGGCGTTTAATGGACGGTGAACGACTGCCGCCGGAACGCGAGATGGCGGAGGGGTTGAACACATCTGTCGGAACGCTGCGCAAATCCCTTGCTATACTTGAGCAAAAGGGAATGTTGGATCGTCTGCAAGGGTCAGGGAATTATATCCGCCATGGTGCGGATGGGGCCAGCGTGTACGGCATGTTCCGTCTGGAATTGCCTGAAGGGGGGGGATTGCCGCGCGCTGATCTGCTGGAGGTCGCCGCCCTGGCAAAGCCCGATAGTCTGCCCGACTTTGGGACTGCCAATCATGGCACCCGCATTCGCCGCCTGCGCTATTTGAATGAAACAATCATCGCGATTGAGGAAATCTGGCTGGACGGGGATGCCGGAACGGTCCCTGCAAACGCGCTTTCGGATTCGCTTTACCACTTTTACCAAAAACATCTGGGGTTTTGGATCACCTCTGCCGAGGACCGCGTTGGTGTCGCGCATGTGCCAGATTGGACCCCAGACAGCTTTACCAAACCCGCCGGTGCGCTTACCGGATACATCGAACGCTTTAGTTGGTCTGACCAGCCCAAAACGGTCGAATTCTCGCGGACGTGGTTTGATGCGACACGCGCGGTTTACGTGCAAAGATTGAAATAGGAAGACAGATATGGCCAAGCTTATCAATTACGGCATCATCGGTTGCGGCATGATGGGACAAGAGCATTTGCGCAATATCGCGTTGTTGCCTGACACAAAAGTTGCCGCGATATTTGAACCAGATGCAGAGATGGCTAAAATCGCCAAAGGGTTCGCACCCGAGGCACAGATGTGCGGCAGCATCGCCGAACTGTTGGCGGTTGAGGCGCTGGATTGTCTTGTGATCGTTAGCCCGAATTTCCGCCATCTTGAACAGCTTGAAGAGATCGGGGCGACCCGCGCCTTGCCGATCCTTGTCGAGAAGCCATTGTTCACCGACCCATCTGCCTTTGCACGCGTCCGCAAATTCAATGACACTTATCCAAGCCCCGTTTGGGTGGCGATGGAATATCGTTATATGCCGCCTATCGCTGCACTGCGGGCCGAGGTTGAAGAGGCCACGGGCGGCATCAAGATGCTAACCATTCGCGAGCATCGCTTTCCGTTCCTTGAAAAGGTCGGGGACTGGAACCGCTTTAACGCCAAATCAGGCGGGAC
>JAPKCR010000423.1 GCA_026421135.1 Sulfitobacter sp.
GTTCGGCAATCAAGGCGAAGGCAGTGGCAAACGTTTGCGCGCAGCCATCCGCATGCTGGACGAGGGTAACCACGATTTCTGCTATGAGGGCGAGATGAACATCGACACCGCGCTTGATGCGGATTTGCGCAATCGCCTGTTACCGTCCAACCGGATGGAAGGGGCAGCGAATGTGTTGGTATTTGCCCACGCCGACGCGGCTTCGGGAGTCCGTAACATTTTGAAAATGAAGGGTAGTGGTCTAGAAGTCGGGCCGATCCTGATGGGCATGGGCAACCGCGCGCACATTGTGTCGTCGTCGATCACGGCGCGCGGCTTGCTGAACGTCGGGGCCATTGCGGGTACCCCTGTCACCCAATACGGTTGAGGGCAAACGACAAACGCCGCCCTGTCTAGGGGCGGCGCACATATCATCAATTAGTCTCTATTACCGGGCAGGTTTTCCGCCCTTGGCCGCGAAGATCGGCTTGATTTCAGCCGTCGCTGCAATTGGTTGCTTGGCAGGCCGCGCATCCGCTTTTGCCTTTTTCTTTTTGTTGGCGATCTTGTCACCCATTGTCCTAAACCTTTGATTAAAGACGAAGGGGCCAGTGGAATACGACCCCTGTTGCCATTGCTATCGGAATACTTGGGCAGTGCTGGTGCATATTCGACAAAGACGCCCGTTTTCGACATCAGAATGCGAAAATTTTTGTAAATACTTTCCACTGCACCCTGTCAAAACCTGTAAACTTTCTTTCTAGATGGCGGCCTAGCCGCAGCATGAACCTTGCTCTGACCTGCTTCTGTGGCCTAACACTTCGGTCAAGCGATCACGGGAGGGAGCCGCACATGGGTTATCACGACACATACAAGAACTGGCAGGACAATCCGGAAGCCTATTGGCTGGAACAGGCAAAAGCGATTGACTGGGTTCAGGCCCCGACCCAAGCGATGTTCGACAAAGGCAATGACCTGTATGAATGGTTCGCCGATGCCAAGGTAAACGGCTGCTATAACGCTGTGGACCGCCATGTTGAAAATGGCCGTGCAGATCAGGTGGCGATCATCCACGACAGCCCCATCACCGGCACCCAGACCAAGATCACATTCGCCGAATTGCAAACCCGCGTGGCATCTGTTGCCGGGGCCTTGCAGGCCAATGGCGTGACCAAAGGCGACCGCGTCATTATCTATATGCCAATGGTCCCCGAGGCGCTTGAGGCAATGCTGGCATGCGCCCGGATCGGCGCGGTGCATTCTGTTGTCTTTGGTGGTTTTGCCGCCAACGAATTGGCCGTGCGGATCAACGATTGCACGCCCAAGGCAATTCTGGCCGCATCCTGCGGGTTGGAACCGAACCGCATCGTTAAATACAAACCTCTTTTGGACAGCGCCATTGAACAGGCCGATCACAAGCCTGATTTCTGCATGATCCTGCAACGCGAACAATCCCCTTGTGATCTGGTCGCCGGTCGCGATTTGGATTGGCACGCAGCCCAAGACGGCGTCATACCCGCCGATTGCGTCTCGGTCGATGGCAACCACCCCGCTTATATATTGTATACTTCGGGCACCACCGGTGCCCCCAAGGGTGTGGTGCGGCACACGGCGGGCCATTTGGTCGCACTGAATTGGACGATGAAAAATATCTATGACGTCGATCCCGGCGACGTATTCTGGGCTGCGTCCGATGTGGGTTGGGTCGTAGGCCACAGCTATATCTGTTATGGTCCGCTGATCCACGGCAACACCACCATCGTTTTCGAAGGCAAACCCGTCGGCACTCCTGATGCGGGCACATTCTGGCGTGTGATCGAAGAACACAACGTGCGCAGTTTCTTTACCGCGCCCACAGCCATCCGCGCCGTCAAACGCGAAGATCCCAAGGGCGAAGAAATCGGGAAATACGACATTTCCTGCCTGCGGGCATTGTATCTGGCAGGTGAACGCGCCGACCCCGACACAGTGATCTGGGCGCAGGAAAAACTGGGCGTACCTGTCTACGACCACTGGTGGCAGACCGAAACCGGTTTCACCATCGCGGGCAATCCTGCGGGGCTTGAGGCACTGCCTGTTAAAGTCGGATCACCGACAGTTCCGATGCCCGGATACGACGTGCAAATTTTGGACGAAGCTGGGCATGCGCAACCCGCTGGCACGCTGGGATCCATCGCGATCAAACTGCCCCTGCCCCCCGGCACTCTGCCGACGCTTTGGAACGCAGAAGACCGGTTCCGCAAAAGCTATTTGACGACCTACCCCGGCTTTTACGAGACCGGCGATGCGGGCATGATTGACGAGGATGGCTATCTTTACATCATGGCGCGTACTGATGACGTGATCAACGTCGCGGGTCACCGCCTTTCCACAGGCGCAATGGAGGAAGTCCTTGCCGGCCATCCTGACGTGGCAGAATGCGCCGTCATCGGGGTCAGCGACGCCCTAAAGGGCCAAGCGCCGATGGGTTTCGTCTGTTTGTCAAAGGGCGTCAACCGCCCCCACGCCGAAATCGCCGCTGAATGCGTCAAGATGGTGCGCGACCAGATCGGCCCCGTGGCCGCCTACAAGCTGACCCTTGTGGTAGACCGCCTGCCCAAGACGCGATCCGGCAAAATTCTGCGCGCAACGATGGTTAAGCTGGCCGACGCAGAGCCGTTCAAACTGCCTGCAACAATCGATGACCCCGCCATCTTGGACGAAATCAAGACAGCCCTACAAACAATTGGCTATGCGCAGGACAAGTAAACCAACCGCGAAGGGGACAATTCGATTGCTCCTTCGCGGCCCGCATCCATTCCGCAATTTTTTTTAGAAATGTTGTGAGGATGCGTATCTTGGGCTAGAGATTGGAAATCAGATCGCCGGGTCCACGGCGCTGGTTTCCAGAAAGCCTTTTTGCGAATGATACTTTTACGGCTTGCAGCCTTTGAGCAGCAGTTGAAATGGACGGCTGTCGGTTTGGGAATTTCCAGCACAATCAGTCTGGTACAGGGTTGGCAACTCGCCGCGATGATGTTGAGCCTGCCTTTTTGCCTGATCTGGGTTTACTGCGGCTGGCTGCGCACAGAGCCACAGCTCAAATACCTGAACATCATGTTTTCCGCGCTCTACATCTACGGTATTGCGCGGTATTTTCTTGTTCAACAGGTCATGTGACACCAAAAAAAAGCGGCCCCCGATGGGACCGCTTCTATTCGAAGATATCAAGTCGGCTTAGCTGTGCTTGGACATAAAGTTGTCGACTTGTCTTTCAGCATCTTCTTTTGCGATGCCATATTTGGATTGAATTTTACCAACCAGTTGGTCGCGCTCACCGGCAGCTTCCGTCAGGTCGTCATCCGTCAGATCGCCCCACTCTTCTTTGATTTTGCCGGTCATCTGTTTCCAGTTACCTTTGACTGTATCCCAATTCATAGCGGTTCTCCTTTGTGCTTTTG
>JAPKCR010000014.1 GCA_026421135.1 Sulfitobacter sp.
CGGGGTCTGGTTTTTCAACAGCGACGGACTTGGCTGACTGGCTGGTGCGGGTGCTGGGGCTGCCTTTCCGCGACGCGCATCATATCACCGGATCGTTGGTGGCTCTGGCTGAAAAGAACGGTTGTGATCTGCCTGATTTGACGCTGGATCAGATGAAAACCGCCCATGACGGGATAACGACAGATGTCTTTGACGTCTTAGGCGTGGAAAATTCCGTCAATTCGCGTATGTCTTATGGCGGCACGGCGCCCGCACAGGTGCGCGCGCAGGTTGCCCGTTGGAAAGGGATTCTGGGATGAACCACGCAATTGCGATTCTCATGCTTTTCACACTCGCCGCATGTGGTGCGGACGGGGAACCGACCCCACCGCAGGTCAACACCTCTGTGACCCTGTCCAACTCGGGCGTGTCATTGGGGACGTCGGTGTCGATGGGGCGAGGACCGTTTCGGTTGGGGCTAGGGGTCTCTTCTTGACTCGGCTGGCGTGCATTATAGTGACCTGTTTTGTCGTGGGGGCCTGCATCGGCCCTTCGGCCAAGGACACGTATGACACGCCGCACCCGCGCCAGCAGCTCACCCCGACAGAGCCGGGGCTGACAGTTTCCGGCTACGCCACGTTCGGCGTGATTAAGAGATTCTGATATGTCGATGTTGCGGATGATGTATTTGGCATTGGCCATCTGGGGCGCGATCCACCCGATGTATTACTTCGTCATCTGGTTCCGTACCAACGGGCTGGACATAATGAGCATGGTTGATGCGTGGCATGTGAATGCCGCCGCCAGCGGGTTAGTCTGGGATTTGACCATCGCGGCGATCACCTTGACCGTCTGGATCATCGCTGAAGTTGCCGTGCGGCGAAATTGGCTGGCACTGATTGCCATTCCCGCAACCTTTGGTATTGGGGTAAGCTGTGGCCTGCCTTTGTATCTATTTATGCGGTCGGCCCCTGTAAAATAGCGTCGGAACCTCCGGCGGGAATATTTCGGAGCCTGACAAATGGATCATTTCCTGTATCGCGACGGTGCGCTGTTCGCTGAAGACGTCGCTATTTCAGAGATCGCAGCAGCGGTTGGAACACCGTTCTACGTCTATTCCACGGCGACGTTGTTGCGTCACTTCAAGGCATTCGATGACGCGTTGGAAGGGATGGACCATCTGGTGTGCTATGCCATGAAGGCCAATTCCAATCAGGCAGTTTTGCGGACTTTAGCCCAAGCAGGGGCGGGCATGGATGTGGTATCAGCAGGCGAATATTTGCGCGCCAAGGCGGCAGGGGTGCCGGGCGATAAGATTGTATTTTCCGGCGTCGGGAAAACGGCCGCCGAGATCAAATTGGCGCTTGAGGGTGGCATCCGCCAATTCAACGTGGAATCCGAACCAGAGATGGAAGTGCTGGACGCAGTGGCCAGGTCGCTGGGCAAAGTAGCCCCGATCACCATTCGCGTGAACCCCGATGTGGATGCCAAAACCCATGCCAAGATTGCAACCGGCAAATCCGAAAACAAGTTTGGCATTCCCATAGCCCGTGCCCGCGAAGTGTATGCAATGGCGGCTGGCATGGCCGGATTGCAGGTAATTGGGATCGACGTACATATCGGCAGCCAGTTGACCGATCTGGCCCCGTTCGAACAGGCCTATGAAAAGGTCGCAGAACTGACAGAGGTTTTGCGCGCCGACGGGCATACGATCCAGCGGCTTGATCTGGGCGGCGGTCTTGGCATTCCTTACGAGCGCAGCAACGAAGCGCCGCCATTGCCCAGTGATTATGGTGCGATGGTGCAACGAAAGCTGGGGCATTTGGGCTGCGAGATCGAGATCGAGCCGGGCCGTTTGATTGCAGGCAATGCCGGATTGATGGTTAGCGAAGTTATCTATGTGAAATCGGGCGAGGGGCGCGATTTTCTTATCTTGGACGGCGCGATGAATGACCTGATCCGCCCTGCTATGTACGAGGCCTATCATGATATCGTGCCAGTCGTGGAGCCGGTCGCCGGTGCGGATCAGCAGCCCTATGATATCGTTGGTCCAGTATGCGAATCCGGCGATACCTTTGCCAAGCAACGAATGATGCCAAAACTGGCGGCCGGTGACCTTGTCGCGTTCCGAAGTGCTGGCGCATACGGTGCTGTAATGAGCAGCGAGTACAATTCGCGGGCACTTATTCCCGAGGTTTTGGTCAAGGATGATCAATTTGCGGTTATTCGCCCACGGCCAACCTTTGACGAAATGATAAATCGCGATACCATCCCTGAATGGCTTTGACCGCGCGCCGCGTGTCAACCATGCAGGAGATCGGGATCAATGACCCATTTCACAAGCGATGATCAGCGCCGTGGGCTTGCGAAAATTCGCTGGCCCCTAAGGCTGACGTGGGCCGGGATGTGGGCAGAAACCCTCGTTCAGGCACTTTGGCCGCTGTTGACGATTGTCCTGCTGGTCCTTGCGGCGTTGATGCTGGGCCTCCAAGACACCGTGTCAGTCGAGGCTGTGTATGGTGCCGCCGCTGGCGTTGGTATCGCTATTTTGGGCGCATTGATCTATGCGGTTCGATCTTTTCGCGTACCCCAGCGGGCCGATGCGTTGGCGCGGCTGGACGCAAGTTTACCGGGACGGCCTATTCAAGCCTTGATGGACGATCAGGCGATTGGTGCGGGTGATGCAGCGTCAATGGCTGTGTGGAAAGCCCATCAAAAACGCATGGCCGATAGGGCAGCGACTGCGCGTGCGGTGCCTGCGGATCTGCGGGTGTCCAGCCGTGACCCCTATGCCTTGCGATTTGTTGCGGCGCTGTTTTTCGCGGTGGCGCTCATATTCGGCTCTGTTCTGCGTGTGGGGTCAGTCGCGGGCATGGTGCCCGGGGCCGGTGGTCTGGCGAATGGTCCGGTATGGGAAGGCTGGGCAGAGCCGCCCCGCTATACTGGACGACCCACGTTGTATTTAGCTGATCTTGAAGAAGGGCAGTTAATGCTGCCAAGCGGTACGTTGATCACCGTGCGGCTGTACGGCGAGGTTGGGGCGCTACAGGTGGCCGAGACAGTTTCGGGCCAGACCGAACCCGCTGACGCCGAACCGGCCTTGGTTTTGGATTTCAAAGTCAATCAAAGCGGAGCGATCAGCATAAATGGCCCAGATGGACGCAACTGGGCTGTGACCATGCTGCCCGATGCAGCGCCTCAGGTTGAGATTACCGGTGAACCGCAGGTCGCGGCGTTGGGCGAGATGCGTTTGCCTTTTGCCGCCAGCGACGATTATGGCGTCGAGGCAGGAGAGGCGCGTGTGACGCTTGATCTGGCGTCGGTTGACAGGCGCTATGGCCTTGCGATTGAACCGGACCCACGGCCCGAACTGATCGTTCCGCTTCCCATGCCGATCTCGGGTGACCGTTCCAATTTCGAAGAGAACCTGATCGACAATTTTTCCAAGCATCCTTGGGCGAACCTGCCTGTCAAAGTCAGCCTGAGCGTTCTAGACGCGTCCGAACAGCAGTTTGCCACTGACCCCAGCGGAATGATCCTGCCGGGGCGGCGGTTTTTCGATCCGCTTGCGGCGGCGGTGATTGAACAGCGACGTGATCTGTTGTGGTCCAAAGCCAATGCGTCCCGATTAGCGCAGATATTAAAAGCTGTGTCGTATCGCCCGCAGGATCTGTTCAGGTCTGATACATCGGCACTGCGCTTGCGTCGCCAGATCGAGCGGCTGGAAATTCGGGCCAATTATGGGCTGACGGATGACGTGCAGGCCGAGATTGCGGATGATCTGTGGGACTTGGCGATCGAGCTTGAAGAAGGGGTCTTGGCTGACGCCTTGGAGCGGATGCGGCGGGCCCAAGAGCGCCTGACAGAGGCCATGAAAAACGGTGCGTCCAAAGAAGAGATCGCCGAACTGATGGACGAACTGCGCCGTGCGACCGAAGAATACATGCAGCAGTTGCAACGCCAGCAAGCCCAAGAAAGGCAGGACGGCGAACAGCAGCAGGGTCAGCAAGGCGAGACGATGCAGATGACCCAAGACGACCTGCAACGCATGATGGATCGCATTCAAGAGCTGATGGAGCAGGGGCGTATGGCCGAAGCCGAACAGGCCCTGCGCGAGCTACAAGAGATGATGGAAAACATGCGCGTGACCGAAGGCCAGCCTGGTCAGGGCGGAAAAAGCCCAGGCCAAGAAGCGATGGAAGGCTTGGCTGATACCTTGCGCGAGCAACAAGATCTGAGCGATCAGGCATTTCGCGATCTTCAGGAGCAGTTTAACCAAGGCGGTCAGCCAAACCAACCGGGGCAAGAGCCCGGCCAACAGCAAGGCCAGGGCCAGCAACCGGGGCAAGAGCCAGGGCAGGGTCAGCAACAAGGGCAGGGCCAACAACCTGGTCAGAATGAGGGGCAATCCCAGCCGGGGCAGGATCAGGGGTCGATCGCCCAACGCCAGCAAGCGCTGCGCGACGAGCTGAGCCGCCAAGAAGGCCGCCTACCCGGCCGTGGTTCACCAGACGGAGAAGCCGCACGCGATGCATTGGGGCGTGCGGGCCGTGCCATGGACGACGCAGAACAAGCATTGCGTCAGAACGATTTGGCCGATGCCATCGACAACCAAGCCCAAGCGATGGAGGCCCTGCGTGAGGGCATGCGCGCGCTAGGGGATGCAATGGCGCAAGAGCAACAGCAAGAGGCGGGTCAAGGCACAACTGAAGGCAACCAACGGGCCGAGAACCGTGATCCCTTGGGCCGCAATCAGTCCTCGAACGGGGGCGAAAGCACCGAAGGCGATCTGGCGTTGGACGATGATGCCTATGGCCGAGCGCGTGAATTGCTGGACGAAATCCGCCGTCGATCGGGAGAAGCCGCACGCCCCGAAGTAGAACGTGATTATCTGAACAGGCTATTGGATCGCTTCTAGAGCAGGATAAAGCGCGGTTCGGCAGCCTTAGCTGCCAGATTGAGTCGCTTTTGCATCAAGCCACTGCAAAATGTTCTGAAGGCCGCTATCAAGCGATACGCGCGCTTGATTGATCGATGCGACATAACTTGTGAGGAACGGTTCAAGCAGCGGAATGGCAGACGAGATTTGCGACGCAAAGACATAGGCCAGCACCATCAATACCGCCAAGACCACAATAATAGAAAAACCTCGCTTAAATCCGCTTTGGCGTTCCGACATCGGGGTCTCAGTCGAATCCTCAAGGTCGGGATCAGCCGACCGGCGTTCGTTTCCCGTGCGCAGGGTCGAATTGATTTCTTCGATATCCGGCAACAGATCGCGCCGTGATGCCATCGCTGCAGCACCTGTGTTGCCCTGTGAAACATCACTGTCTTCTTCGCCACGCAAACGCGCTGTGCGCGCTTTGGCTAGGCGGGAACGTTCGTCCGGGCCGGGCTCATCCGGTCCATCGTCCAAGCCAAGATCGGGTTGGCTTTCCAGCACTTCTGCCTGCTTGCTTTGCCGGGCCAGCTTTTCGGCCTCGGCCTCTTGGCGCAAGATATCGGCGACCGAAGGATCAAGCTGCTTGCGTTCTAGCGCGGGTTTGGATTGGGGCGGTGGTGGCGGCGCTGCCGTTTCCTCGTCCGGGGTGGGGGCATTGTCGCCTAACCCGTCTGGATCATCGGTTGGCATATAATCAGGATGATGCTGAAACCACGTTTGCCCGCAATTGGAGCATTGAACGTCCCGACCAGCCATTGGCATGACGTTATCGGGCACTTCATATTGTGCATCACAATTGGGACAGATCAGTCTCATCGTGCGTCCCTACCCATTAAAAACTCCATCGTTTCCACGTGCTTGTCACCATATGGTCTAGAAAACCGCAGGAAAAGTGGAAACTTCGATCCAAGCTAGTGTTGGTGTGCATTGAAACCCATGCGGTGCTAAGGCACAACAGTTCAAACTAAATGGGATATGCCTGTGATCGAATTTGAAAACGTGGCCTACAGTTACGGCGGAGGCGAGCTTTTGTCCGATATCTCGGTCAAGCTGGCCCCGGGATCGTTTCACTTTCTGACAGGGCCGTCCGGATCAGGCAAAACCACATTGATGAAGCTGTGCTATGGCGCGTTACTGCCAACAGCAGGGCATGTGAACTTGTTTGGCAATGACGTGCGCAGCCTTGACCGCGACGACATCGCTATGGTGCGCCGCCGTGTCGGTGTCGTGCATCAGGATTGCCAGTTTCTGAATCACTTGTCTGTTTCTGAAAACATCGGCCTGCCTCTGACTGTGTCAGGCAGACACGCAGAAACCGGCGGCGCAGACCTGTCAGAGCTGCTGTCCTGGGTCGGCCTAAGCAACCGCGCCGATGCGTTGCCCCCCGAACTGTCGGGCGGTGAACGCCAGCGTGCGGCCCTGGCCCGCGCGGTTATCATGTCACCTGATGTGGTGCTCGCGGATGAACCCACCGGCAACGTCGATTGGGAGATGTCGCAGCGGTTGCTAAGACTGTTGGTAGAGCTGAATAAGATGGGCAAAACCGTTCTGATCGCGACCCACGACCTTGGCCTGATCCGCGCCACCAAAGCGCAGGTGCAGGCGCGGGTGTTGCGGATTGCAAATCGACGCATCCAGTTGGCGGGGGCAGATTTGTGAGTATGCTTCAAGTTGCCATTGCCGCCCTTTGGAACGGTGACCGCCAAGCGGACCGCGTTGTGCCACCGTCGGGGTTTACTGCGCAGCTGACCCTATTCGTATCTGGAGCAATGGCATTTCTGGCAGTGTTCGCGCTGGCGTTATCGCTGGCATCCGGTCGGCTTGCCACGATCTGGGGGGAGGAATTGGCACGCACCGCGACGATCCGTGTGGTTGCCCCCATTGACCAACGCGCGGCCCAAACCGAAGCAGCCTTGCGCATTCTCGAGACAACCAAAGGAGTCGCTTCGGCCCGCGCGCTGACGGATGCCGAACAGCAATCCCTGCTGGCCCCTTGGTTCGGACCGGAGCTGGCCATCGACGCGCGGCCCGTCCCGCGTTTGATTGAAATCATCGAAGACAATGAAGGCATGGACCCCGAAGGCCTGCGCTTGCGTTTGGCCGCAGAAGTGCCCGGTGCCGTTCTGGACAACCACAACCGTTGGCGGGCACCTTTGGTCAAAGCCGCATCCCGATTGAAACTGTTGGGGTGGATGTCGACCATTCTGATCACGGCAACGCTAGCGGCGATGGTGACGTTGGCCGCGAATGCTGCGCTCTCTGCAAATGCGCAAGTGATTGCGGTTCTGCGGCTTGTCGGTGCAACCGACGGCTATATCGCCCAAGCCTTTATTCGTCGATTTACACTGCGCGCACTTTCGGGGGCTGCTGCGGGTACACTGCTTGGGATGCTTGCCATTCTGTTGCTACCAAGCACGGATGATGCAGGCGGGTTTTTAACTGGGCTTGGCTTTCAGGGTTGGCATTGGTTTGTCCCCTTGCTGATCCCTTTACTGGCAGGGGCCGTAGCCTTTGCTGCCACAGGTGCCGCCGCTCGGCGCACGCTAAAGGAACTTGCCTGATGATCCAGTGGATACGGTCACTGACATTTATTACGCTCTCCACAATTGCGATGCCGATATTCGGGCTCGCTTTTGCACCCTGGGCGATGTTTTCGATGCGCGGTGCATATGCGTGCTGCAAAAGCTATTCGCGCTTTATCATGTGGCTGGCAGAACATGTGGTGGGAATGCGTTGCGAAGTGCGTGGAACGCCGCCCGTCGGTGAGGTGTTGATCGCTGCAAAGCACCAATCGTTTCTCGATATCTTGATGATCTTTCAGGCGGTTCCGCTGGGAAAATTCATCATGAAGAAAGAAATTTTGTGGACCCCGGTCGTCGGGCAATACGCAAAACGCATGAAGATGTACGCCGTTGACCGCGGCAAACGCGGTGCTGCGGTCACGAAGATGCTGGAAGACGTCAAAGCCGGACATGTCGAGGCCGGTCAGTTGATTATCTATTCCCAAGGTACCCGCGTCGCTCCTGGTGTGTCTGCGCCCTATAAAAAAGGCACGGGAGCCTTGTACGAACAGATGGGGCAAACTTGCATACCGGTCGCCACGAATGTCGGGTATTTTTGGCCACGTCGGGGGCTGTTTCGCCGCCCCGGCGTCGCGGTTGTAGAGTTTCTGGATCCTATCCCGGCTGGTCTGGCGCGGGAAGAATTTATGGAGCGTCTTGAGAAGGTAGTCGAAGCACGGTCTGACGCGTTGTTGCTTGAGGCAAAGGCGGCCAACACAGGACGCTAACCGGGCGACGTCCGTTCAAAGCCGCCGCGCCACTTTTCAAAAATTTGTAGGTAGCGGACAGGTGGGGCGCAAACCCCACCAAGCTAATCACATGTGTATTGCGCCATTACCACATGCCAGCGCCGCTTCGCGCACGGCTTCGGAATAGGTCGGATGCGCGTGGCATGTCATGGCCAAATCCTCGGCAGAGGCACCGAATTCCATTGCGACGCAAACCTCGTGGATCAGATCCCCAGCACCGGGCCCGATAATATGCGCGCCCAAAATGCGGTCAGTTTCCTTGTCCGCAAGGATTTTGACAAAGCCATCACCGGCGAAAACCGCCTTGGCGCGTGCGTTGCCCATAAAGCTGAATTTGCCAACCTTATAGGCGCGACCGGCTTCCTTGAGTCCTTCTTCGGTGGCACCAACATTGGCAACTTCGGGGTGGGTATAGATCACACCAGGGATCACGCCATAGTTCACGTGGCCATGCTTGCCGGCCACTACCTCAGCCACAGCCATGCCTTCGTCTTCGGCCTTATGCGCCAGCATCGGCCCTTCGATCACATCGCCGATGGCATAGATGCCTTTTACCGAAGTCTGCCAATGATCGTTAACGGCGATCTGGCCGCGCTTTGTCATTTCAACGCCAAGGGCGTCGATACCCAATCCATCGTAGAACGGCTTGCGGCCCGTAGCGACCAAGACAACATCTGCATCGAGCGTGTGTTCGCTTTCGTCTTTGCGCAGTTTGTAGGTGACTTTGGCCTTCGTTTTAGTGGCTTCTGTGCTTTGTACGGCGGCACCCATGATGAATTTGATACCCTGCTTTTTCAGCAGTTTCATAAAGTTCTTTTGAACTTCGCCGTCCATACCGGGCGTGATTGCATCCAGATACTCGACGACGGTCACTTCGGTCCCGAGGCGCGCGTAAACAGATCCGATTTCAAGGCCGATCACACCGGCACCAATTACGACCAGCTTTTTCGGCACCTTGTTCAACGATAAAATGCCGGTCGATGTCACAACGATTTTCTCGTCGACTTCTACGCCCGGCAGAGATGCAGGCGCAGAGCCTGTTGCGATAATGATATTCTTGGCTTCGTGAATCTCATCACCGACCTTGACCTTGCCAGCCTCCGGAATGGTGGCCCAGCCCTTGATCCAGTCGATCTTGTTCTTTTTGAACAGGAATTCGATGCCTTTGGTGTTGGTGTCGATGGTGTTCTGCTTGTAGGCCTGCATCTGGTTCCAGTCGACCGAGGGGCTTTTGCCCTTGAGGCCCATGTCGGCGAAATTATGTTCCGCCTCGTGCAGCATATGGGTGGCGTGAAGCAGCGCCTTGGAAGGGATACAGCCCACGTTCAAGCAGGTGCCGCCAAGGGTTTCACGGCCTTCAACGCAGGCGGTCTTGAGGCCCAGTTGGGCACAACGAATGGCGGATACATAGCCGCCTGGGCCGGAGCCAATGATAATGACATCGTAGCTGGACATGAAAGGTCTCCTTGATGGGTCGTGCGATTATTGGTTCAGGCGATGTGCCGGTCGAAGGGTAGGCTAGGGGGCGCTGCCCCCGTGCGCAAGCGCACACCCCCGGGATTTTAGGCCATGTGGAAGTTCAGAAGAATGCCGCAATCAACATAAGAACAGTAGCCCCAAACCCGACTGCCCAGATGATCGTGCGGCCCGGACGCAGTCCATAGGCATAGGCCGGGACATAGGCGATACGGGCGGCAAGAAAGACCCAGGCCAAAAGCGCAGTGTAACTGGTGCTTTGGTCGGTGGTCTGAAGGACGAGCGACGCGATGCCAAAAAGGATTAAGGCCTCGAACATGTTGTTCATGGCGCGCCCCAGCCGCCCGGTACGATCAGACATTTGGCGCGTCGGTTCGCGGTCACGGGCGGACATGGTATAGCCCGGCCCCAGTTCCAGATTGGCGGGGATGGCGTAGACGACAAACGTTACCACCTGCACCAAGGCGGCGAGAATGAGGACTGTAAGTTCAGGTGTCATCCCGGCGCTCACGTCTTAAAGTGCCATCAGATACAAAATGGCAGTTGCTGCGAAGCCCGCGAGCCAAACAAGGGTGCGCACGGCTGGGATGCCAAATGCATAGACCGGGAGATAAATTATGCGGGCAATCAGAAACACCTGAGCCGCCAAAAGGCTTGCAGAACTCGTGCGGTCCAGCATCTCAAGAATAAGGATCGCGGGTGCAAACAGCGCCATGGCAGTGATGGAGTTGTCAAGCGCGCGTTCCAGTCTGGCGGTCATTCCACTGACGGTACGCGTTTCGTCGCGTGAAGAAATCAGATAGCCGAGGCTAAGTTGTTGCATGCCGCCCAAAACCTGAAGCAGGATGGTGAGCAAAACAAGCAAACCATAGGCCGCGAGAATTGTTGTTTCTGTCATGGTATATCCTTTGCAAAGTGAAGCGCGGGCATCTTACCCGCGCGCCGGTTCTTACAGATCCATCAACAGACGGCGTGGATCTTCGAGTGCCTCTTTTACCCGCACAAGGAAGGTCACAGCCCCTTTGCCATCGACAATGCGGTGGTCGTAGCTGAGCGCCAGATACATCATCGGGCGGATCACGACCTGACCGTTGATGGCCATGGGGCGATCCTGAATCTTGTGCATACCAAGAATGCCGGATTGCGGTGGGTTCAGGATAGGCGAGGACATGAGTGAGCCGTAAACACCGCCGTTAGAAATGGTGAACGTGCCGCCTTGCATTTCAGCCATCGACAGTTTGCCATCGCGGGCTTTCGCGCCCATCTCGCCAATCGATTTCTCGATTGTGGCAAAGGACATGTCTTGCGCTTCTTTGATGACGGGCACGACTAGGCCTGTGGGTGTGCCAGCCGCGATGCCCATGTTAACGTAGTTCTTGTAAACAACATCAGTGCCGTCAATTTCGGCGTTAACCTCTGGGACTTCGTGCAGGGCGTGGATACATGCCTTGGTGAAGAAGGACATGAAGCCAAGTTTCACACCATGCTTTTTCAGGAACAGGTCTTTGTACTCGTTCCGGAGTGCCATAATCTCGGTCATGTCGACCTCGTTATAGGTAGTCAGCATCGCGGCGGTATTCTGGCTGTCTTTCAGACGCTTGGCGATGGTCTGGCGCAGGCGAGTCATCTTTACCCGCTCTTCACGCGACGCGTCTTGTGGGGCAGAAGGCGCGCGCGGTGCTGAAGCGGGTGCGGGCTTGGCTGCAGATGTTCCGGCGGCAACAGCCTTAGCAACATCTTCTTTCATAACGCGGCCATCGCGGCCAGTGCCGGTCACTTGGTCACGAGAGATGCCAGCCTCGGCCATCGCTTTCTTCGCGGACGGTGCATCTTCGGTATCACCTGAATTGCTGGAGGGAGCGGCGTCGCTGCCGCCCGGTTTGGTGGTAGTTTCAGGCGTGCCTTGGGTTGCGGAAACGCCACCAGCGCCTTCGGTGATGACCGCAAGCTTGCCATTGGCCTCGACAGTGGCACCTTCTTCGAACAGGATTTCGGTCAGGGTGCCAGCGGCCGGAGCGGGTACTTCGACGCTGACTTTGTCGGTTTCCAATTCGCATAGCATTTCATCGGCTTCGACTTTGTCGCCGACTTTCTTGAACCAGGTGCTGATTGTTGCTTCGGTCACGGATTCACCAAGGGTGGGGACCATCACATCGACAGCGCCACCCCCTGTGGTGGGCGCGTCGGCTTTGGCCGCAGCGGCTGGTTTGACTTCTTTGGTGGCAGGCTTTTCGCCCCCTTCGGATATGTTCGCCAGCAGCGCGTCAACGCCTACGGTTTCACCTTCGGCGGCAACGATATCAGCAAGTGTGCCTGCGACGGGGCTGGGTACTTCGACGGTGACCTTGTCGGTTTCCAACTCGCACAGCATTTCGTCAACCTCGACGCTGTCGCCGGGTTTCTTGAACCATGTCGCCACGGTCGCTTCGGTAACGGATTCGCCCAGTGTCGGGACGCGTACTTCGCTTGTCATGGTTATTTTCCTTCGATGGTCAGCGCTTCGTCAACGAGGGCTGCTTGTTGTGCTTTATGTTGAGAGGCCAGACCCGTGGCGGGCGACGCCGACGTGGCGCGGCCAGTGTAAACGGGGCGGGTGTGTGTGGCATTGATCCGTCCTAGAACCCATTCGATATTGGGTTCGATAAAGGTCCAAGCCCCTTGGTTTTTGGGCTCTTCCTGACACCAGACCATTTCAGCGTTCTTGAACCGATTAAGCTCCTTAACCGCAGATTGGGCCGGAAACGGATAGAACTGTTCGAACCGAAGCAGATAGATATCATCAATTCCGCGGGCATCGCGTTCTTCCAGAAGGTCGTAATATACCTTCCCCGAACACATCACGACGCGCTTGATTTTGTCATCAGATACAAGCTTGGTGTCCGAATTGCCCTGCTGAGCATCATCCCACAAAACCCTGTGGAAGCTGGAACCGGTGGTAAACTCCTCGGTCTTGCTAACCGCCATCTTGTGGCGCAGCAAGGATTTCGGGGTCATCAGCATAAGCGGTTTGCGATAGCTGCGGTGCAACTGGCGGCGCAGCAAGTGGAAATAGTTCGCAGGCGTGGTGCAATTTGCCACAATCCAGTTATCGCCACCACACATGGTCAGGAACCGTTCAAGGCGTGCGGACGAGTGTTCTGGTCCTTGCCCCTCGTAGCCGTGAGGCATCAGGCAAACGAGGCCGGACATGCGCAGCCATTTGCTTTCGCCCGAGCTGATGAACTGGTCAAACATAATCTGTGCGCCGTTGGCGAAATCACCAAATTGGGCTTCCCAAAGGGTCAGTGCGTTTGGTTCGGCAAGCGAATAGCCATATTCAAAGCCCAGAACAGCATATTCGGACAGCATGGAATCAATGACTTCGTATTCGGCCTGCCCCTCGCGGATGTGGTTCAGCGGATAGTACCGGTCTTCGTTTTCTTGGTTGATCAGTGCAGAATGTCGTTGCGAGAACGTACCGCGCGCAGAATCCTGGCCGGAAAGGCGCACTTTGTAACCTTCGGTGAGAAGCGATCCAAAGGCCAATGCCTCGGCTGTGGCCCAATCGAAACCGGTGCCGGATTTAAACATCTCGGCTTTGGCTTCGAGCAGACGCGTGACCGTTTTATGAATCGGAAAGCTTTCCGGTGCGGTCGTGAGGGCCTTGCCAATGTCAGCCATTGTTTCAGGCGCAATGGCCGTTTTGCCGCGCTGGTATTTCTTTTCCTTCGCCTTATCGAGGTGCGACCACTTGCCGTCCAGCCAGTCGGCCTTGTTGGGACGGTATTCTTTGCCCGCTTCGAACTCAGTGTTCAACTTCTCTTGGAACGCCGCTTTCATATCCTCGATCTCGCCCTCGGGGATCAGTCCGTCTTTGACAAGGCGATCAGTATAAAGCGTCAGCGTGGTTTTTTGCTTTTTGATCTTTTTGTACATCACCGGGTTGGTGAACATGGGCTCGTCGCCCTCGTTGTGACCAAAGCGGCGGTAGCAGA
>JAPKCR010000424.1 GCA_026421135.1 Sulfitobacter sp.
GAATGGGTTGAGGAAATATCCTTCGGAACCCATGATTTCGACGCCGTCATAGCCTGCTTGCTTTGCGCGCAAAGCACAGGCCGCGATGTCGCTTATTTGCTTTTCGATGCCTTCTGCGTCCAGCTCTTTGGGGGCGAACATTGAAATCGGGGATTTGATCGCCGAAGGGGCAACACAATTCGGGCTGAACGCATAGCGACCTGCGT
The DNA here is from genome assembly GCA_026421135.1 of Sulfitobacter sp. GTDB lineage: Bacteria > Pseudomonadota > Alphaproteobacteria > Rhodobacterales > Rhodobacteraceae > Sulfitobacter. The sequence continues at coordinate 207 of JAPKCR010000424.1, forward strand.
GCAGTATTTGCATCGCGATCTTGCCGCCTGCCTCGTGGACGCGCTGGGTGACGATGCTGTGGTTATCGACATCCTTTTGCGAGGTCATCATCGCGGCACCGTGGGCCACTGACCCTTCGGGATTTGGCCCGATGCCGCCTGTCACCATAAGCCCCACATCCCCGCGCGCTCTTGTCGCGTAAAACTCCGCGACGCGGTTCCAGTCGCCAGTTTCCTCAAGCCCCGTGTGCATCGACCCCATCAACACTCGGTTTTTCAACGTAGTATAGCCCAGATCAAGCGGGGCCAGCAGATGAGGATAGTCGGACATTGGGCGAACCTTTCGGGTGGATGGGGATGTTGCGGCTGACTTCATCTTAAGCGTCCGCTTCTGTCACGCAAAACGCTGCGTAAGCCAATATACACAGGGGCGATTTTTGTGCTAGGTCCGCGCTGAACCAATGCAATTCAAAGGCCGCCCCATGACCCCCGAAGAAATCGCCAAACTGCCCTATCGCCCTTGCGTGGGTGTTATGCTGATAAATGCGGACGGTCATGTCTTTGTCGGACAACGCCGCGATCGCGACCAAGATGCATGGCAGATGCCCCAAGGCGGCGTTGAAAAGGGCGAACACGCGGAGGTCGCCGCCCTGCGAGAGCTTGAGGAAGAAACCGGGGTGTCGCCGAATTCAGTTTCCGTGGTGACTCAAACCGAAGGCTGGCTGCCCTATGATCTGCCGCATGAATTGGTGCCAAACATCTGGAAGGGTCGGTACCGCGGTCAGGAACAGAAATGGTTTCTGCTGCGGTTTCATGGCGCGGACACCGAGATTAACCTTGAGACGGATCACCAGGAGTTCTCGGAATGGCGCTGGTTGCCCGTCGACGATCTGGTCGCCAATATCGTGCCGTTCAAGCGCGAAGTCTATGAGGCGGTTGTGGCCGCGTTCCGGCCCTACCTTGGGGCGGCTTAAGTACCTTTTGTTTTCAGACCGCCTATTTCGTAGCGGATGCTGACCAATGTGCATGATCGGAAACCATTGACCCTGTGCAGGTCACGCGCAATGCGGCTTTGGCGGTGCATTTGCCCGCACTGATATTGACGGCGCATCAGGCATGGGAAACACAGCTCAAGTCGGTGCCTGACGCCGATCCCCTTTCCGACAGGACTCCGACCATGAAAAATTTCGCCCTTACCGTCACCTGTCCGTCGACCCGTGGAGTTGTGGCTGCAATCGCGAATTACCTTGCAGACAACGGTTGCAACATCACCGACAGCGCCCAGTTTGACGACAAGGAAACCGGTAACTTCTTTATGCGAGTCAGCTTTGAAAGCGATGATGCCGTCGATTTGGGCAAGCTGGCCGAGGGGTTTGCAGCCACGGCCAGTCCTTTTGAGATGACATATGACTTTCATGACCAGACCGAAAAAATGAAGGTCGTCATTATGGTTTCGCGGTTCGGGCATTGTCTGAACGATCTGCTGTATCGCTGGCGCATTGGCGCGCTGCCAATCGATATTGTCGCCGTGGTGTCAAACCATATGGATTACCAAAAGGTTGTCGTGAATAACGACATCCCGTTCCATTGCATCAAAGTGACCGCCGAAAACAAGGTCGAGGCCGAGGCACGAATTATGGCCGTGGTAGAAGACGCGGGTGCCGACTTGATCGTGCTGGCCCGTTATATGCAAATCCTGTCAGACGAGATGTGCCAAAAGATGTCAGGGCGGATCATCAACATCCACCACTCGTTTTTGCCCAGTTTCAAGGGCGCGAATCCTTACAAGCAGGCGTTCCAGCGTGGGGTCAAGTTGATCGGGGCGACGTCGCACTATGTCACCGCCGATCTGGATGAAGGCCCGATTATCGAACAGGACATCGTAGCCGTGACACATGCGCAATCTGCCAATGATTATGTGTCGCTGGGCCGCGACGTCGAAAGCCAGGTGTTAGCCCGCGCCATACACGCGCATATTCATCGCCGCGTGTTTTTGAACGGAAACAAGACAGTCGTTTTCCCCGCCTCGCCGGGATCCTATGCATCGGAACGGATGGGCTAAACCCCCCAACTGTTCCGGTCTTTTAGCTGATAATCGGTACATGGGGGCCAGCGTCGCCCCCCAACATGCCGGTTAGCCGTGGATCGTCGTCAACTTCGATCTGGCGACGATATGGCGTGAAACCACTGCGGATGTAAAACGCCAAGGCCTGTGGGCTGTCGATCGTGCAGGTGTGGACGTGGAAGCGTTTAATCGGCTTGGCCCATGCGGTCGCAATCGCATGGTTCATCAGATAGCGCCCCGCACCTGCACCGATCAATTTCGATGTTAGCCCAAAGTAAGCCAGTTCGCACTCGCCAGACTGGCGAAAGTCGAGCTCTAGCAGAGCCTCATCCTGACCGTCTTTGCTAAGGGTATAAAATGCCATGTCGGGATCCGTCAGGATCGCATTCAATTCGGCGTCCGACATCTTGAGCCGCCCGAACCACAACCAGTCTTGTGCACCGACACGGTGGAAAATATCGCGGTACCATTCGAACGTTGGCGTAACTTGCCGAAGGGTCACCCCGTCGGGCAGGGGCACCGCCCGGATGGGGGCAGCAGCATGCATTTGCAGATGCGTGACGACCATCGCCAATTTGCCTGCAGGCACATCGTGATAACCATCACCCAACATAGATCACACCAACCCCTGCTTTTTGAATAAGGCCATCATGTCGACCTCGGGGCGGGGCCCGATGTGGCTGATAACTTCGGCCGCGCATATATTGCCCATCTTGCCGCAGGTCATAAGGTCACGGCCCGTGGCCATGCCGTACAGAAATCCAGCGGCGAACTGATCGCCGGCACCTGTTGCATCAACCGGTGTTATCTTGGTCACTGGCACGTCAACACGTTCGCCGTCGCGGATCAGAGTGACACCGTCACCTGACCGCGTGCAGACAACCGTGCCACACATCGCGGTGAGCTTGGTCAGTGCTTGTTCTACATCATCGGTTTCGAACAGGGATCTGATCTCGGCTTCATTACCGATGACATAGTCCAATTCGTCTGCGATCATGCGCAGGAAATCGGCGCGATGACGGTCAACACAGAAGGGGTCGGAAATCGCGATGCCGGCTTTACCGCCTGCAGCACGCGTCAAGCGGGACGCCTCAAGGAAGGCTTGCTTGCCGTGATCCTTGTCAAACAAATACCCTTCGAGGAACATGATTTTGGCCGCTGAAG
>JAPKCR010000015.1 GCA_026421135.1 Sulfitobacter sp.
TCCCGGCGCAGATAGAAATGCGGGATCGATTGCTTGGCCTCGGTCAGACGTGACGCGATGGTCTTGCGCATGCCGTTGAGTGTGATTTCCTCGTACTCTCGGCCTTCGTACATCTTCATTACGGCTTCGGCTGATGGGCCTGCGGCGAGGGCGGGTTTGGCCGCTGCTGCTGCTGGGGCCGCTGCCGCGGACTTGGGTGCGTCGGATTTGGTCAAACCTTCGACATCAGCTTTGATGATCCGGCCATGAGGGCCTGATCCTTTAACCTGAGACAGGTCCAACCCTTTGTCCGCAGCAATACGGCGCGCCAATGGGGTTGCGAAGATGCGCGTGCCGTCCCCTGATCTGGGGGCGGAGGGCGCGGCAGATGCTGCAGCGGATGGCGCAGCGGCCTCTTGCGCAGCAGGTGCAGGGGCCGCAGCGGCGGGCGCAGAGGCCGCACCGATGTCGTCCTTGCTTTCACCGTCTTCCAGCAGCACAGCAATCGGCGTGTTCACTTTCACACCTTCAGTACCATCCGCGATCAAAATCTTGCCGATTACACCTTCGTCAGTGGCCTCGAACTCCATCGTGGCTTTGTCGGTTTCGATCTCGCACATCACATCGCCAGAGGACACGGTATCGCCCTCCTTGACCAGCCATTTGGCCAGTGTGCCTTCTTCCATCGTTGGGCTGAGGGCGGGCATGAGGATTTCTATGGGCATGTCGTCCGCTCCTTATTTGTAAGTGACTTTTTTAACCGCTGCGATCACATCATCCGTGGTCAGCAACGCCAGCTTTTCCAGGTTCGCTGCATAGGGCATAGGAACGTCCTTGCCAGTGCAGTTGATCACCGGCGCATCCAGATAATCAAACGCTTCTTGCATGATCACACTTGAGATGTAGTTGCCGACGGAACCTTGTGGCCAGCCTTCCTCAACGGTCACGCAACGGTTGGTTTTCATCACCGATTTGATGATGCTGGCTGTGTCCATCGGGCGCAAGGTGCGCAGATCCAGCACTTCGGCATCGATGCCATCCTCAGCCAGTTTCTCTGCCGCTTCAAGGGCATAGGTCATGCCAATGCCAAAGCTGACGATGGTCACATCGCTGCCTTCGCGCCAGATGCGAGCCTTGCCAAACGGTACGGTATAATCGTCGACATCCGGCACATCAAAGCTCTTGCCGTACATGATCTCGTTCTCGAGGAACACAACAGGGTTCGGATCTCGGATGGCAGATTTCATCAGACCCTTAGCGTCAGATGCCGAGTAGGGCATAGCGACCTTCAGGCCAGGGATTTGCATATACCAAGCGGCGTAATCCTGGCTGTGCTGTGCGCCAACCCGCGCCGCAGCGCCGTTCGGGCCACGGAACACCATGGGCGCGCCCATCTGTCCACCGGACATATACAGCGTCTTGGCGGCAGAGTTCAGAATATGGTCAATGGCCTGCATGGCAAAGTTCCACGTCATGAATTCCACGATAGGGCGCAGACCACCAAAGGCGGCACCGACACCAATACCGGCAAAGCCATGTTCGGTGATCGGCGTGTCGATGACGCGCTTGGCACCAAATTCATCCAGCAACCCTTGGGAAATCTTGTAGGCACCTTGGTATTCGGCAACTTCTTCGCCCATCAGGAACACGTTTTCGTCGCGGCGCATTTCTTCGGCCATGCCGTCACGCAACGCCTCGCGCACGGTCTGCTTTTTCAGCTTGGTGCCTTCGGGCCAATCGGGTGTGGTGTCGGTCTTGGGGGCGGCTGGCGCTTTGGCCTCGGCAGGTTTGCTTTCCGCAGCCTTCGGGGCAGGGGACGCATCCGCAGCAGGGGCAGCACTTGAGGCATTGTCGGCGGCAGAGGCATCTTCGCCTTCTTCCAGCAACACGGCAATCGCAGTGTTGACCTTGACGCCTTCGGTGCCGTCGGGGATCAGAATTTTGCCAATAACACCTTCGTCAGTGGCCTCGAATTCCATCGTGGCCTTGTCGGTCTCAATCTCGCACATGATGTCACCAGAGGACACGGTGTCGCCCTCTTTGACCAACCATTTGGCCAGTGTGCCTTCTTCCATGGTGGGGCTTAGGGCGGGCATAAGTATTTCAGTTGCCATGGTTCAAGCCTCCTGTGGAACTTCGGTTGCGTAAATATCTGTCCAAAGCTCTTCGGGGGCGGGCTCGGGGCTGTTTTTGGCGAATTCGGCGCTGTCGTTGACGATCTTCTTGATCTCCTTGTCGATGGCCTTCAGATCGTCTTCGCTTGCGTATTTGTTCTCAAGCAAAATGTTGCGGACCTGTTCGATGGGGTCCCGCTCCTCGCGCATTTTCTGTACCTCTTCGCGGGTACGGTATTTAGCCGGGTCCGACATCGAATGGCCACGGTAACGGTACGTCTTGATCTCGAGGATATAAGGCCCGTCGCCGCTGCGCGAATGTTTCACCGCGCGTTCGCCGGCTTCTTTCACGGCCAGAACATCCATGCCATCGACCGCTTCACCGGGGATGCCGAATGCCTTGCCGCGTTCCCAGATTTCAGCACTCGAGGTCGAGCGTTGCTGAGAGGTACCCATGGCATACTGGTTGTTTTCGATCACAAAGATCACTGGCAATTTCCAAAGCGCTGCCATGTTGAAGGTCTCGTAGACCTGCCCTTGGTTCGCTGCACCATCGCCGAAATAGGTAAAGGTGACGTTGTCGTTGCCTTTGTATTTATCAGCAAAAGCTACGCCGGCACCCAAGGGAACGTTTGCCCCTACAATGCCGTGGCCACCGTAGAACTTCTTCTCTTTCGAGAACATGTGCATGGAGCCGCCCTTGCCGCGCGAATATCCGCCCTCACGCCCCGTAAGTTCGGCCATGACGCCATCGGGGTTCATGCCGCACGCTAGCATGTGGCCGTGATCGCGGTATGTGGTAATGCGGCTATCGCCCTCTTTGGTGGTAGCCTCCAGTCCGACAACAACCGCTTCTTGCCCGATATATAGGTGGCAAAAGCCACCGATCAGACCCATGCCATATAGCTGCCCGGCCTTCTCTTCGAACCGCCGGATTAGCAGCATGTCCTTGTAGTATGCCTTCAGCTCATCGGCACTGGCTTTGGTTTTCTTGGTCGGTTTCTTGGCTGCCATGGGGCAAATCCTCCGTACAGTTGTCCCGCGCACGCGCAAAATAGTTTAGCGTTAAACTATCTAATACCGGATTCGAACAATGATGGCGAGAGGCTTTTGCCCGGAACTTGTCGGCTGCGCTGACCGGCGCATACGAAAGGTATAAACAGACTTGAAAAGGTGGCTAAAATTAGCGGATGACGATCTCGTCGGTGCGGATCATCCCCAGAACCTTGCGGGTCTGTTCATCTAGCAAATCAAGATCCAGATAGTCATCTGCCAAGCGCGCAGTCAGGTTTTCCATCCGTGCCACATTTGTCTGGACTTGCGTCAACTGCAACTTGAGATCCTGAGCCTCGGCAACGATCTCCGCGCGGCGAAACAGTCCGAAATTACCCTGCACTGCGGCGAAAGCAAAATACAATGCCAGACCGAATGCGATCGAAAAGAACAAAAGGGTCCCGAATGCGGGGCGTGTGCTGCGGTTCATTTGGGTCTGCCTCATACCGTCTCTTAGTGGACGTCTGTCAAGTATGACACAGGTGATTCGCAAAGGGAATCCCCTGTTTCTAAATTTGGCGAGATTCCGTTCACGCGGCGCACATATGGAATTTTTCTGAAAATTCCGGCGCGCTTTCTTTGGAAGAACACGGTTAACCCCCCAACGCAGCCACACCTGGCAAGGTTTTGCCTTCCATCCATTCCAGAAATGCCCCACCTGCGGTCGATATATATGTGAAATCATCGGCTGCACCGGCTCGGTTGAGCGCCGAAACTGTGTCGCCTCCGCCTGCAACCGAAATCAACGACCCTTCGCGGGTCAATTGCGCGGCAGTCCGTGCGGCTGCGACTGTTGCTGTGTCAAATGGCGCGATCTCGAATGCACCCAACGGGCCGTTCCAGATCAGTGTCTTCAATCCGGCAAAGGCGACATTGACCAACTCGACGGTGTTCGGTCCGGCATCCAGCACCATCTGATCAGGGGCCAGAACAGTGTCAGGGCCTAGTTGCATCACCTCGTGATCGGCACCAGCCGCGAATTCCCGAGCAACCAAACCGTCAACGGGCAGTAAAACCCGACATCCTGCTTTGTCAGCCTGCGCCAAGATATCCTTTGCCGTGTCGAAAAAATCCGGCTCTGACAATGACTTGCCAAGCTGCGCGCCCATCGCTGCCAGAAACGTGTTTGCCATACCCCCGCCGATCACCAGCAAATCCAACCGGTTCACAAGGTTCTGCAAAAGCTCGATCTTGGTCGAAACCTTGGCCCCGCCCACAACGGCCCCGACGGGGCGTTCCGGCTTGGCCAACGCGGCCTCAAGCGCAGAAAGTTCAGCTTGCATCAAGCGCCCCGCACAGGCGGGCAACAACCGCGCCAGTGCTTCGGTGGATGCGTGCGCACGATGCGCCGCCGAAAATGCGTCGTTGCAATAGACATCGCCCAAGCCAGCCAGCCGTTGCGCAAAATCGGGGTCATTAGCGGTTTCACCTGGGTAAAAACGGATGTTTTCCAGCAGCACCACATCGGCGGCCGTGATCTCTTCGGTGCCATTCTCGGCAGCTTCCAGCGTTTCGGCCAACACCACCTTGCGGGCAAGGGCAGCCTCAAGCGCGGGTTTTACCACCAGCAAGCTCAGGTCTTGGGCGCGTTTGCCTTTAGGACGGCCAAAATGCGCCAACAAGATTGGCTTGCCGCCTTTTGCCAGAATGTCATGCACGGTCGGCACAATCCGTTGAATGCGGGTGTCATCTGTGACCCGCCCGTTTTCCACCGGTACATTGATATCAACCCGTACCAGAACCCGCTTTCCGCGCAGGTCCATGTCATCCAGTGTTTTCCAGCCCATCTGATTTCCCCAATCCAATTCGCAGTTGGCCCTGTGTTTTGCCGTTATCGCGCGCGGGGTCAATGCACCTGCTTGGCAATTGCCGCTAGTCGTCCTAGGTAACTGGCAATGATTTTTGAATAGGAGAGCGGCATGGCCGAGATCAAAGACCCAGAAAACACGATCCTGATGGAACTCAAGGGTGGGACTGTCACAATTCAACTGTTGCCGGATCTGGCACCAAAGCATGTTGAGCGCATGAAAGAACTGGCCCGCGCGGGCAAGTATGACAACGTTGCGTTTCACCGCGTCATCGAAGGCTTCATGGCGCAGACAGGCGATGTGGCCAACGGCAACATGGAAGACAACTTTAACCTGCGTGCTGCAGGAACTGGCGCGTCTGACTTGCCAAACGTGCCTGCAGAGTTCTCCAAGGTGCCACATGCGCGTGGCAGCATCGGTGCCGCACGGTCCGCCAACCCAGACAGTGCCAACAGCCAGTTCTTTATCAACTTCAAGGACAATGATTTCCTGAACGGTCAATACACCGTTTACGGTCAGGTCATTTCCGGCATGGAACATGTGGACGCGCTGACACGGGGCGAGCCGCCAGCGAACCCTGATCGTATGATCAGCGTGAAAGTTGCCGCCGATGCGTAAGCTTTTTGCAGCAACACTTGCCACTGTCTTGTTGGGCAGCGCGGCATTCGCCAGCGGGCTTGAGATCACAGTCGATGGCGAAGCGCAGGGGGTGATCAAGATTGATCTGCTCGAAGACGTAGCCCCACAGCATGCGGCCCGTCTAACGGCGCTGGCAGAGGCAGGGGCCTATGATGGTGTGGTGTTTCACCGCGTGATCGACGGTTTTATGGCACAAACCGGTGACGTCGAATTTGGCAAGGCCGGTGGCAGCACCAGCCGCGCCGGTATGGGCGGATCCGACATGTCCGACCTTCCGGCCGAATTTTCGGACCTGCCGTTTGATCGTGGCGTTGTGGGCATGGCCCGCAGCCAAAGCCCTGACTCGGCAAACTCGCAATTCTTTATCATGTTCGATCAGGGGTATTTCCTGAACGGGCAATACACAGTTGTGGGCAAAGTCACCGAAGGGTTGGACGTGCTGGACGCGATCAAGCGTGGCACCGGCGGCAATGGCGCTGTTGTGGGCACACCTGATATGATGAAAACAGTCACAGTTACCGACTGATATCTCTGTTAGAGCGTTTCATAGGGCGGGCTGAAAGGTCCGCCCTATGTCGTTCTTGGAATGCTAAGGGGCCAAGATTGTGAGCGACCGTATCTGCGTTCAGCCCTGTATGCCCAAAAGAAAACAGGCACCGCAGTACCCTGCGATGCCCATCAAATTCTTATAAGCGAGAAAGCTTAGGAAGCCGGGTTTGGCTTTTGCGCAGGCGCGGACTTCGACCCGGGGTTCAGCGGATCGTCTTGACGCTGAACAGAGCCTTCGAAATGCGCACCACTTTCGATCGCGATGGTTTTGTGGATGATGTCACCCTCGACCCGTGCAGTCGATGTCAGGCGCACCTTAAGGCCGCGCACGCGGCCCACAATGCGGCCATTGATCACAACATCATCGGCAATCACTTCGCCTTTGATCGTTGCGGTCTCGCCGATGGTCAGCAGATGCGCGCGAATGTCGCCTTCGACTGTCCCTTCAACCTGAATATCGCCGGTTGTTTTCATGTTGCCCGTGACGTGCAGGTCGGACGACAGAATCGACGCAGGCGGCTTTGCCTTTGGTGCGCTTGCTTTGAATTCATTCGCCTTGGGCGCAGAAGGTGCCGTTGACGCAGAGGTAGATGCCGACGGGCTAGACGCTGGAGCGTCTTGCTTCGGGGCGGGATCGTTGATTTTGCTTTTAGAAAACATCGTTTGCAGCCTTGATAAAGATCATGGGATTTACAGCCTTGCCACCAATACGAACTTCATAGTGAAGGTGAACACCGGTTACCCGTCCTGAGGCCCCCATATCACCTATATGCTGTCCGCGCGATACCCTTTGGCCAACTTTCACACGCATTTTTGACATATGCGCGTATCGTGTCTCGACGCCGAACTCATGCTGTATCTTGACGAGCCGACCATATCCTGAGCCCCAGCCAGCGTGTGACACCACACCGTCCGCCGTAGCGTAAAGCGGAGTGCCGCTGCCTGCGGCGAAATCTACGCCATTATGCATGCGGCGGCCGCCTGTCTTTGGATCACGGCGGAAACCGAACTGGCTGGTAAAGCGAAAGGCGTTCTTTACAGGGTTTGCAAAGGGGGCTTTTTGCGCAGCGATCCTGTACATGTTCAGCCGGTCCATCTGGTTCAACAGACGGTTGGCGCGCATTGTATCGGCTGATTGTTCTTCGCCACGTGTGGAAAAACTAAGCGGCATCAATGGACCGCCCTGACCGGAATAGCCACGGCGCACCGTTTCCAGCATCCGGTCTGTTGGCATGCCGGCGCTGCGGAACATTTTGTCCAGCGGGGCGACTGAAACGGTCATCGCTTCCTCAAGCTGGCGGAATATTGCATCGTTCTGGTCGCGCATAACGGCCAGCTTCTGGGTCAGATCTTCGGCTTGGACCAACGCGTCTTGGGCATCAATCACGACCTGGTCACGCTCTGCGGCGGTGCGGGCAAGGGCGGCGGCCAAAATGCTGATCGGCGCGGAAGACCCTGAATTTTGGGCTATTGCAGTGCCGCCTTCGGCAACGCTGCCTTCGATGGCGGCCAATTCCTGGCGCGCTTCTTCGCGTTGTTTCATGGTGTTGCGCAGGGTGGACTGGATCACTTCGATCCCGGTCTCCAGCTCGCGGCGGTGTGTTTCCGAGGCCAGCAATTCTGATTGCATGATCGAAATCTGTTTCAAAGCGGCGTTAAAGCGTTCCTGCGCAGCCACCGCTTCTTCGGCGCGGCCGTTGCGTTGCGCAGACAGATCGGACAGGCGGGCTTGGTACGTTCTTTGGTCGCGCTTGGCTTGTTCGCGGAAATTGCCCGACCCGATGCTGTCCATCAGCAAAATCGCCGTTGCAATGATCGCCCAGGCAACCAGCGCGGAACACCCGGCAAAGGCAACCAGCTGGGTCGCCGGTTTAAGACGTATGAAACGTGTGTCTGTATCGGATTTCAGAAATACGCGCCGTTCCGGAAAAGATTTTTCCAGCACCGCATGGGTTTTGATTGCCAGCCTCGTTCGCACGTTTAGGTATCCCTTGTCCCGTCTCTACGTCATGCAACAGATCTTGAGCCTGCCGACCACGGGGCCGTTTGCATCCGACGTGCTTAGCCAAGGCCACCCCATCGGGCAAGCCTATTGCCCCCAATTGAGCGGTTTTTGAATAGTTTGACTAAAAGTTTGGCAAAAATTCGCCTATTCAAAGAGTTATTGCGGGCAACTCATGCGGATTCGGTCAGCGGCCAATAAAAATCAGGCGGAATGCCTGCATCTGCGCGTTTTTCTTCGTTGAAGGGTGGCTTCAGCAAACCGTGAAAATACTTTCGCACAAGCCCGTGAAAGGCATCTTTCGGGTCCATCTCATGACGGCCGCATAAAAAGTGGAACCATTTCGATCCATAGGCCACATGTGCGACTTCCTCGGCATAGATCGTCTCAAGCGCTTCAACGGCTTGGGTGGATTTGGCCTGTTTGAAAATCTTGATCATGTTGGGCGTCACATCCAACCCACGGGCCTCAAGGACCATGGGCACCACCGCCAAACGCCCCATGAAGTCATCCGCCGTATCCTCGGCTGCGCGCCACATGCCCGCGTGGGCAGGCAAGGCCCCATAATGGCTGCCCAAAGCCTCCAGGCAATCGCACATCAGATTGAAATGTTTGGATTCTTCATCTGCCGCTTTGACCCAGTCGTCGTAAAATCCGATGGGCATTTTGATGTCTGTGAACCGCGCAATGATGTCCCAATGCAGGTCTACGGCGTTCAATTCGATATGGGCAACAGCATGCAACAAGGCGATGCGCCCTTCGGGTGATCCGGGTTTGCGATGCGGCACATCGCGGGGCGACAGCAGTTCGGGCTTTTCGGGGCGGGCCGGCTGCATCGGCGGGGTGGCCGTGCCGATTTCGGGGATTTCACCCGCTGCGCGCGCCGCACGCCACTCGGCTGCAAAGCCATGTGACAGCGCGGTTTTTTCGCGACCATCTGCCGTGCGCAGCACCGCGTCGGCCATTTGTGCCAGCGGCATCATAGCGCGCGAACCGCTTCCAGCACCTCTTCGACATGACCAGGGACTTTCACTTTGCGCCAGATTCGCGCGATGTTGCCCTGCGCATCAACAAGAAATGTCGCGCGCTCGATCCCCATGGATTTCTTGCCATACATGTTCTTTTCAACCCACACGCCATAGCTTTCGGTCAGGTTCCCATCGTCATCGGCCAGCAAGGGAACGGTCAATTCGTGCTTTGCGGCGAATTTGTCATGCTTGGCCATCGTGTCGCGTGAAACGCCGAACACCTCGGCGCCCGCGTCCTTGAACGACTGCAGATGCTCTGAGAAACCGATGGCCTCTTTGGTGCAACCAGGGGTGTCATCGCGGGGATAGAAATACAAAACAACGGCTTTGCCCCGCAAAGCGGACAGGGTCACGTCGCCTCCGCCGGTAACGGGCGCGGTGAAATCGGGGGCGGGTTGAGAAATATCTGGCATGGGTCTCTTTCTATTGTCTTGGAAGCCTTATGTTAGGATGGCATAGTAGAACGGCTTGGCGGAACTTAAAGCCCTAGCGACTTGAAAACGGACGGTCATGTCAGACGAAACCGCCAGCACATCGGCAAAAAAAACCAAACGTCTTTGGCAGGCGACCAAATGGTCGTTGCTGTTTATCGTGCTGTGCGTGGCCGCGGTCGCAGGCACGGCGCTGTATATGATCCGCAGCCCCATTGTGGTGCCCCAATGGGCCGAGGCCCGGATTGAGGCGCGGCTGGCACAGGACTTGCCACAAGCAAGGGTCAGCTTTGGCGAGATGGTGCTGAGCGTCGATGAGGGCTGGCGGCCGCGTATACGTCTTCAGGACGTCTTGATTGCAACCCCGACGGGGGCAGAACAGGCCGCATTTCGAGAAGTTCGCGCCAGTTTTTCCACCCGCGCCTTGTTGGAGGGGCAGATCAAACTGCGCGATCTTGCGCTGTCTGGCATTGTTGCGGATTTGCGCCGCGACAAGGATGGCCGCGTGGCCTTGCGGGCAAGCGACTCTCAGGCCCCGGTCGAGCGGCGTGCCGCGACCATGCCCCAACTGATCGGTCAGTTGGATGAGGCGCTGCTGCTGCCCGCGCTGAGCCGGTTACGGTCGATCGACGTTCGCGCATTGACCCTAAGCTACACCGATCTGCGGTCCTCGCGGGCCTGGACGGCGGATGGTGGTCGCCTGCGCCTGAACCGTGATGGCGACACCCTGCGAATTTCAGCCGATCTTGCGGTGTTGGGTGGGGGGGCCAATGTGGCCACGCTGGCCGCGAACTACACCAGCACCTTGGGCGATACAGCCGCGCAATTCGGAGTAACCTTTGACGGAGTCGATGCCGCAGATATTGCGGTGCAAAGCCCGGCATTTGCGTGGCTGAATGTCTTGCGCGCGTCGATTTCGGGGTCTGTGCGCAGCAGCATTGACGAAGACGGCGGGTTCGAGCCGTTGAACGCCACCCTGCAGATTGGCAGCGGTGTGGTGCAGCCCAATGCCAACGCAACGCCGATACCCTTTGATGGGGTGCGCAGCTATTTCAGCTATCATCCCGATCAAAAGCTGCTTCAATTTGACGAGCTGTCGGTCCAAAGCCAATGGGTGTCAGGTCGCATCGAAGGTGAAGCCACCATCGGGGAGCTGAAAAACGGAAAGCTTAGCGATCTGACAGCCCAAATCCGGCTGCGCGATCTGGTAGCCAACCCTGCGGATGTTTATGCCCAGCCCATCAGCATCGACGGGGCTGATCTGGACCTTCAGATTACGCTGAACCCGTTCCACCTGAGCCTAGGGCGCATGGACATCAATGATGCCGATACAACGCTGAACGTCAGTGGCGCATTGACCGCAGGGCCGGACGGCTGGCAGGTTGCGCTGGACGCCGGCTTGAACGAAATATCGCCTGAACGGGTGCTGGAACTGTGGCCCGAGAATGCCAAGATCAAAACCCGCAAATGGGTGGCGGAAAATGTATATGCGGGTACGTTGAAAAACGTCGATGTTGCCTTTCGATTGAAACCAAATGCGCCGCCGCAGACCTATCTAGCGTTTGATTTCCTTGGTGCCGAGGCCCGTTTCCTGCGCACCATGCCCAATATTTCAAAGGCTAACGGTCACGCCAGCCTGCTGAAAAACCGCTTTGTCGCAAGTGTGGATTCCGGTCAGATCACGGCCCCCGAGGGCGGCGAGATCACGATCAGCGCGTCATCCTTTATTATGCCCGATGTCACGATCAAGGACACGCCGCCTGGGATCGTTCGACTGAATACGCAATCCTCGATCACATCGGTACTGTCTTTGCTGAACCTGCCACCGCTTAGCGTCATGGACAAAGCCAACCAGCCCGTAACCTTGGCCCAAGGCACAGTTGACTTGTCCGGTACGATTTCGTTTCCGATGAAAAAAGGGTCCGATCCCAAACTGACCATCTTTGATATCAGCGGCGATCTGCTGGATCTGCACAGCGATGTTCTGGTTAAGGATCGCAGCCTTGCAGCTGATAAAATGTCGGTGGTTGTTTCCAACAGCAACATCACGATTAAAGGGCAGGGTAATATCGACGGCGTGGCGTTCGACGGTGGCTGGTCGCAGCCCTTGGGCCGCCCCGGTGCCCCAAGTGAGGTGCGCGCTGACATTGTGCTGGATCAAAACACGCTAGATACCTTCAAAATCAAACTCCCCCCCGGCAGTGTGTCAGGCAAGGGGCGCGCATGGTTCGCGCTTGATCTGGCCAAGGGGCGCACGCCGTCGTTCTCGATTACTTCTGATCTTAAGGGGGTGCGGCTGAACGTGCCGCAACTGGGCTGGGAAAAGCCTGCCTCTGCCACCGGGGCGCTGACGGTTGCGGGCAAACTGGGGCCGGTCCCCCAAGTCGATCTGATCGAGGCGCAAGCCGCAGGGCTGACTGCCAAGGGGTCCGTCAAGCTGGCCACTGGCGGCACGCTAGAGCGGGTACGCTTTGACACGCTGACCGTCGGCAACTGGTTCAACATGCCGGTAGATCTTTTGGGGCAGGGGGCGGGTAAGCCTGTGCAGGTCGTCGTGCGCGGTGGCAGCCTTGATATGCGCAAGGCTCAATTCGGCAACTCAAAGCCCAGCGGGATTGCAGGTCCGCCTATGTTGCTCCAGCTTGACCGGCTTCAGGTTACCGACAAGATCGCGCTGACCAACATGCGCGGGCGGTTTGACATGGCTTGGGGCCTTGATGGGCGGTTTACCGCGAACCTGAACGGCGGCACGCCCGTGTCGGGCCGCGTGGTGCCACAAAACGGGCGCAGTGCGATCCAGCTGAGTTCAACGGATGCGGGCGGGGTTCTGCGTTCTGCAAATATGCTGAAACAGGTGCGCGGCGGCAATTTGACACTGACCCTGCTGCCTGTCGGATCAGGTGGGGCCTTTGACGGACGTGCGCAAATCACCGATGTCACCATTCAGGACGCACCTGCAATTGCCGCGCTCGTCAAT
Source organism: Sulfitobacter sp. (assembly GCA_026421135.1). Lineage (GTDB taxonomy): Bacteria > Pseudomonadota > Alphaproteobacteria > Rhodobacterales > Rhodobacteraceae > Sulfitobacter. The sequence continues at coordinate 12,581 of JAPKCR010000015.1, forward strand.
GCGGTGTCGGTGGTGGGGCTGGTGAACGAACTGAACGGCGATGGTATCTACTTTGACACGGTCGAGGCCGATTTTCGTATGACCCCCAACCGCGTGACCCTGACAGAAGCAAGTGCGACCGGCGCATCCTTGGGCATCTCAATGGACGGCGTTTTTGCCACTGATACAGGGCGTATGGCCCTGCAGGGGGTAATATCGCCGGTCTATCTTCTCAACGGCATTGGCAGTTTCCTGACCCGCAAAGGCGAGGGATTGCTGGGCTTTAACTATACTTTGGGCGGCACGGCCAAGAACCCCGAAGTGTCGGTCAATCCGTTGTCGGCGCTGGCCCCCGGGTTTCTGCGCGATATCTTCCGTGCGCCACCGCCTGACTTGCCACCGGTTGACGGGGTTAGCGGGTCGACCTTGCCCCCCACGCAAGTTGCGCCGCAAAAACCGGTTGTAGCACCTTATGAGGGGCGCTAAGCGGCAGCCATGAAACTAAGCGATTTTGATTTTGATTTGCCCGACGCGCTGATTGCCACGCGCCCCGCAGTGCCACGCACTTCGGCACGTTTGCTGGTGGCGGACGGCCCTGTACTGCACGATGAAACGGTCAGCGATCTGCCGAACTGGTTGCGTGCGGGCGATCGGCTGGTCCTGAATGACACCCGCGTAATCCCGGCGCGGCTGAACGGCCTGCGCCATCGCGACAGCGCCCAAGGACCGGTACAGGCCCGGATCGAAGTAACCTTGCTGGAACCGCGTGCCGAGGGCACATGGGCCGCGCTGATCAAGCCGTTGAAAAAGCTCAAGATCGGCGAAGAGGTCGTGTTCAGCGATGATTTGCGCGCAACATTAGAGGCGGTCGAAGACGGTCAGGGGCATCTGCGGTTCAACTGTGCAGGCGAAGATTTTGATGCGGCGCTAAACGCTGCGGGTGCCATGCCATTGCCCCCTTATATTGCCGCCAAACGCCCAGCAGACGCGCAAGATATGACCGATTACCAAACGGTGTTCGCGCGCAACAAAGGGGCCGTCGC
>JAPKCR010000425.1 GCA_026421135.1 Sulfitobacter sp.
TATGTATCGTTCTACAGCTGTCGTCATTTTGCAGACGAAGCAGGACAACATCGTCGACCTCCAGTCAGTCGCTGGTGGCTTTTCTGGTGACAGCACCGAAGTAAACACCGAGGTCGAGGTCTTGAAGTCGCGCGGCCTAGCCCAAAAGGTTGTTGAACGACTGAATCTAATCCAAGATCCTGAATTTAACTCGACACTCAGAGAGCCGTCTTTGGTTGGTTCGACCATCGGAGCGATTAAGTCGCTTGTCCGCCCAGCCGGTCTTGATGAGATTGCAGAAGGCGAAGTGCTGAGGAAAAACAGAATTCGCGATAACGTCACCGCCCAGCTGCTTAGCAAGGTATCAGTGAGCAATATTCGCCAAAGCTTGGTTTTCAATATCTCGGTCGAAACCCAATCACCAATCAAGTCAGCACAAATCGCTGACACGCTCGCCGAAATTTACATCTTGAATCAAATAGAGGTAAAATTTGAAGCCACCGAGCAAGCGACAGAATGGCTGAGCAATCGCGTTTCCGAGCTACAAATCCAGCTCGAAACCGCAGAGAAGAAGGTGTCTGATTTTACCGCTCAGACCCAGTTGGTTTCGGTCGAAGGTCTGCAAGCGCTTGAGCGGCAGATCAAGGATCTTCGTGATCGTATTTCAAACGCCGAGATATCTCAGGCTGGTCTCGCAAATACTCTCAATGCGTTGAAAAGGGCAGAGACCTCTGATGAAAAACTAAACGTTGCAAAAGATGCAACCCTTAGCCGTATCGCCAATGGCGGACTGTCATCGGAAGCAAACCAGAATACCTTTGATTTGCGGTATCAAACCATAGTGGACCGTGTTCAAACTGATATGACGCGCTCTGAACAACAGTTGGCTGCTCTGCGTCTCTCGGAGACGGAGCTTGGCGGCCAGCTTGAAAGCCAAGGTCAAGACCTGATCGCGCTTCAGCAGCTGACCCGCGAATCTGAAGCAACCCGCCTTTTGTACGAGTATTTCCTGACCCGGTTGAAAGAAACATCCGCCCAGGAAGGTATTCAAAAGGCAGACAGCCGCATTCTGTCGAACGCCGTTGTTCCGGGCGGTCCAAGTGCGCCCAAAAAATCGCAGATCGTGGCACTTGCGATGATCCTGGGTGCCATGATTGGTTCAGGTCTCGTGCTTTTACGTGAATTCAGGATGAGCACATTTCGCACGGCAAGTGACCTGGAAACCCATACAGGGTATACTGTCCTTGGTCAGATCCCACTTATTCCAACGAGTAAGCGTCAGGACACCCTTCAATATCTTACGGACAAGCCTACCTCGGCTGCGGCTGAGGCAATTCGAAACCTCCGGACATCTTTGATGCTGTCAAATCTGGACAAGAAACCTCAGGTTATTGTTTCAACCTCGTCGATCCCGGGGGAGGGCAAGACAACTGTATCTCTATCTTTGGCAAAATTCGTATCAGGCCTTGGCAAATCCGTTTTGCTGATCGAAGGCGACATTAGACGTTGCACGTTGAACGAATATTTCCCAACGCTGCCAAGAACAGGCATCGCATCCGTCCTAAACCGAGAAGTTGATTTCGCCGACGCGATTCACCGCCCCAAAGGGTTTGAGGCGGATGTATTGGGCGGCGAAAAGACCAACGTAAATGCGGCAGATATTTTTTCGTCTGATACGTTCAAGACGTTCATCACCGAGATGCGCAATCAGTATGACTTTATCATTATTGATACGCCTCCAATATTGGTCGTCCCTGACGCTCGCATCATCGCCGAATGTGCTGACGCGATCCTGTTCTCGGTGAAATGGGACAGCACAAGCAAGGCGCTGTTGGATGAATCAATGCGCGTGTTCCACAACTCGAATCAGAGCATCACCGGGTTTATCTTGAGCCAAATTGATGAAAAAGGCATGAAGAGATACGGGTATGGTGACACAGGTGGTTCCTATGCCGCGTATGGCCAGGGATACTACGATAGCTGACGTTTGGGGATTGTCCGTGCCCAGAAAATGCCAGATTCAAACCTCAGCGTTGCCTTAGCTTCGACGCGGTTTTGTTCGATATATTACTGGAATCATTCCCAGTAAGGACATGAACATGTCACGTACCAAAGAAATCTTTACCGCTGCAGGCACTCTTGGCTGCGCCTTGGGCATAGGCTTTGTCATGCAGAGTTCTGACGCGGCAACTGAACGGTATGGCGCGGCGTCAGACGTCGCACAGCATGAAAGAGATCTGCAATCCTTGGATGCTGCAAGCTCAATCCTCGAAGTGCAAGACATCGAGCTGACATCAGCAGCTTTTGAACTGCAAGGCGAGCACCTTGATGTTAATTTGCCTTCGCCCGACACGGAAGTCACTTTGGCCGCAGCATCTGAAATCGAGCCACCAGCCATCGGACCAGCCCCGCAGGTATTCTCTGACACATGCGATATCACTGCCGATGCCCGCCCTATGGCAGCTGCGATGGTGAACTTGACGCTGGATGCAGCATGCCTGCCCAATGAGCGGATCACGATCCACCACAACGGCATGATCTTTACGCAGACCACGTCGTCCAGCGGTGGGTTGAACATCAATGTTCCTGCCCTCAGTGAAACGGCCGTTTTTGTGTTCGCGTTTGGCAACGGGGACGGTGCCGTAGCCCAAGCCAAAGTTGAAGATATCGACGACTTTGATCGCACCGTTCTGCAATGGAAAGATGACGCGGGTTTTGAAATTCATGCGCTTGAGTTCGGTGCCAGCTATGGAGAAGCTGGCCATGTCTGGTCTGGAAAACCACGCGATATGGCGTCTGCCATCACGGGTGAGGGCGGATTTATCACTGTGAACGGCGACCTAAGCGCCGCCACGTCGATGATTGCCGAAGTCTACACTTTCCCTGCCAGCAGCCTTGGACGCAACGGTGGTGTCACGCTGAGTGTCGAAGCTGAAGTGAACCCAGCGAACTGCGGTCAAGAGATCGAAGCTCAATCTTTGGAGCTGGTTTCCGGAAAAGGCATTCGTACACGTGAAATAACGCTGTCGGTACCCGATTGTGACGCTGTTGGGAGCTTTCTGGTGTTGAATAATCTGTTCGCAGACCTGAGAGTTGCCAGCAACTAAATCAGCGTCTGAGGTCACATGCTCATTTCCATACGTGCGGCGGTTTTCGCCGCACTTTTCATATTTGGCGGGGCAGGCCATTTAGCGGCACAGGATGTGGCGCTGACATCGCGCGATGGCAAAATTGAACTTAGCGGTACGCTGTTGGGGTTCGATGGCGAATTCTATCGTATCGAGACTGAATATGGCGAATTGACCGTCGATGGGTCTGGGGTTCAATGTTCCGGACCGGGGTGCCCAAACCTTGAAAATTTTGTCGCAGAACTCCAACTGTCAGGGTCTGCAACGATGGGGCAAGTCTTGATGCCTGCCTTGATC
>JAPKCR010000426.1 GCA_026421135.1 Sulfitobacter sp.
ATCGACGATCATCCCCTGTATCGCCGGGCTTTCATAGGCGATGTTGCCCAGATCAGCGGTGGCATAGCTTTGCAGGCAGGTAATGCCACGGCCAGTATAATAGTCGCGCAAGGACGGGAACAGCGCGCCACCGCCAACTGCGGCCTTGGTAATGCCAAGGGTCACGCCCATTTCGTCAGCTTTTTCGAGAATGATCTTAAGATAGTCAGGCGTACCGGCATAGGCGGTTGTGCCAACATCCCGCGCAGCAATAACCTGCAGTTCCGTCTGGCCGGTGCCAGCGGGCAGCACGGTGGCCCCCACGGCTTGGGCACCGGATTCAAAAATCATGCCAGCCGGGGTCAGATGATAGCCAAAGCAGTTCTGCACGATGTCGCCCGAGCCGATGCCAACCGCATGCAGAAACCGGCCCATACGCCACCAGTCAGGTGCATTGGAAGAGGGCTCGTAAATCGGGCCAGGCGATTGGAAAACATGGGTAAAGGCGTGCACGGGCTTGGTCGTAAAGCCGCCAAAGGGTGCCGAAGTTCCCTGTGCCTTGCCAAGTTCCGATTTGCGCAGCACCGGCAAAGCGGCAAGCGCATCGGCACTGGTAATGGTTGAAGGGTCTATCCCGTCCAATGACCCGGCATATCCCGGCAAAGCTTTGGCGCGGGCGATTTGGGCAGGCAGTTTCTGCGCTACATCTGCGGCACGCGCCTCAGGGCTGCGGGTCTCAAGCTCATCAAAGTGGGACGTCTGTGCCATGTTGCTTACTCGCAATTCACGTAAGGTTAGGGATCGGTGGCAGGGAGCGGCTTAGCTGAGCCAGCGTTTGCGGCGGCGATAGCTGCGCACATCGCGAAACGATTTGCGGCCCTCGTCGGACATGCCAAGATAGAATTCCTTAACGTCTTGGTTTTCACGCAGATCGGCGGCAGGGCCGTCCATCACGACGCGACCGGATTCAAGAATATAGCCGTAATGCGCAAAGCGCAGCGCCACGTTAGTGTTTTGCTCAGCCAGCAAGAAGGTCACGCCTTCTTGTTCGTTCACCGATTTAACAATCTCGAAAATCTGTTCGACCAATTGCGGGGCCAGACCCATCGACGGTTCGTCCAGAAGAATTGTTTCAGGGCGTGACATCAGTGCGCGACCGATCGCACACATTTGCTGTTCCCCGCCTGATGTGTAGCCAGCTTGGGATTTGCGGCGTTCGCGCAAACGCGGGAAATACTCATATACCATCTCGAGATCCCGCGCGATCGCGGCCTTGCCGTCACTGCGGGTATAGGCCCCGGTCAGCAAGTTTTCTTCGATGGTAAGGTGCTCAAAGCAGTGGCGGCCTTCCATAACCTGCACAACACCGCGTTTGACCATGTCGGCGGGGTCGGATTTATGAATCGGCTCGTTGCGGTACTTGATCGACCCTTTGGTAACTTCGCCGCGCTCGGAATGCAGCAAGTTCGAAATCGCCTTTAGCGTTGTCGTTTTACCCGCGCCATTACCGCCCAGCAAGGCTGTGATGCCGCCCTTGGGGACCTTCAGGCTCACGCCCTTGAGCACCAGAATGACCGAATTATAGATCACTTCGATATTGTTGACCTCAAGAAGGGTCTCGACCTGCGCGTCGGGCGTATGGGTGGCGTCCAGCATGGGTGTCTCTTTCATAGGTGGCGGTTGTCGAGATGCGGCGAAACGGGCCGCCGCATCTCATTGCAAATATTTAGCTTAGCAGCCTGGTGTGATACCGGATTCAGCTGCAAATGCGGCTGCATCTTCGGCTACCAGTGGGCCAAGGACGTCTTGGTCAGACCCCACATAATCCGTGATCAAGCTCCAGCTGTCGGCGGCTGCATCCCACTGGGACACGGCAACCAGACCGTTACCACCGTGGTTTTCGCACGACACCGAGAACTCTGGGCCAAAGTTTGGCAGGCCAAGATCAGCCATTTTAGCTTCTGTTATCTCGAGCGCTTCCATACCGTCGCGCATTTGCGCTGGTGTCAAAGCAGTTGTGTTGTGAATACCTTGAGCTGTTTTTGCAGCTTCGGCAGCCAACATCGCTGCATACAGACCACGGTTATACAAAGCAGTACCGATCTGGTCGCCCGCACCGGCGGCTTTGCCCGAATCAACAACAAACTTCTGGATATCCGCAAAGACCGGGAAATCGTCGCCAACGTTGTGGAATGTCAGCGCCTTGTAGCCATTGGCCGCTTCGCCAGATGGACGCACGTCATTTTCAGATCCGGACCACCAGATGCCGATGAACTGGTCCATTGGGTAACGGATGTTCGCCGCTTCCTGAATGGCAACCTGGTTCATAACGCCCCAGCCGTACATGATCACATTGTCCGGCTTTTCACGACGGATTTGCAGCCACTGCGATTTCTGCTCCTGACCGGGGTGGTCGATAGGCAGCAAGGACAGTTCAAAACCGTGCTTTTTGCTCAGCTCTTCCAACGTGCGGATCGGCTCTTTGCCGTAAGCAGAGTTGTGGTAAACCAACGCGATCTTTTTGCCTTCAAGGCTGCCACCGTTAACGTCCAGCAGGTGCTTGATCGCGACCGATGCGCCATCCCAGTAGTTCGCAGGATAGTTAAAGATGTTTTTGAACACGGAACCGTCTTTGGCAGAGGTCCGGCCATAGCCCATCGAGTGTACGGGAATGCCGTCAGCAGTCGCTTTTGGGATCAGCTGATAGGTGATGCCTGTGGACAGTGGTTGATAGAGCAACGCGCCTTCGCCCTTGGTGCTTTCGTAGCATTCCACACCTTTTTCGGTGTTATAGCCGGTTTCGCATTCGATCATACGGATCGGTTCGCCACCGATGCCGCCGTCACGTTCATTCAACAGCGTAAAGTAATCTGCATAGCCGTCCGCAAACGGGATGCCGTTGGCGGCATATGGGCCGGTGCGATAGCTTAGCGATGGAAAGACAAGCTCTGCCATTGCGGGGCCAGCGGCCAGTGTGACGCCAAGCGCCAGTGTGGTCAGTTTCAGTTTCATGTTCATCGGTGTTTCCTCCCTGGATATGTCCGATAGTGCCGGTTTTCCCGGTCGTCTTCTTCGGCAGGGTTTTTCCAACCCCTGCCATGTGCCGTCCCCTAGTGTGGGAAGGGCCACAATCTTAGTTTTTCCTTGGCGACGCGCCATAGCTGCGCAAGGCCGTGCGGTTCTGCGATCAGGAACACGATAATCAGCCCCCCTACGATCACAAGCTGCAAATGCGCCACGATATCCGTGGGCCAGCCCAGCCAATCCACGCCAACGATCTTAAGCACGACTGGCAGCAGCACCAGAAATGCGGCCCCGGCAAAGCTGCCAAAGATGGACCCCAATCATCCGATGATGATCATGAAAAGCACAAGGAACGATTTCTGAATACCAAAGACTTCGCCTACTTCG
>JAPKCR010000427.1 GCA_026421135.1 Sulfitobacter sp.
GTCGTTTTTCCGCCCTGGCCGGACGCGAACTGGATGGCGCTGCCAATGTTGATGTTGCCGGTCAGGTCAAACCGCTGGACGGGATGTTTGATCTGAATATCAACGGTTTGACGCGCGACCTGAAAGTCGGGATCACGCAGGCTGATACCCTTCTTGCGGGCGAAACCGTTCTCAGTCTCGGGGCCTCTCGAGATGAGACTGGCACCTTTGTGCGCGACCTGTCGCTCGAGAACGCGGCCATAACCGCCACGGGCGGGGCAGAGCTGCGCAGTGACTCTTCGCAAGCCCGGTTTACTGCCAAACTGGCCGATATCGGTTTGGTTGTGCCGCAGTATTCTGGTCCCGTAACAATCACAGCCACCGCAGACCAAGACACCCGCGGCTGGACGGTCGATGCCGTGACCGGCGGCCCCTACAATGCGGCGCTGACTGCCAAAGGGTTGGCAACGGGGCCAAATGCGGCGATCAGCTTTACCGCGCAGGTACCGCAGATTAAGGATTTCGTCCCTGATGCCCCGGTGGCGGGTCAAGTTGCATTGGATGGAACCTTGCGCCAATCGCCCGAGGGCTGGTTGATAAACACGAAAGCAAATGCGCCGGAAGACGTAACCGCGACTGTGCAAGGCAGCCTGACACCGCTTAATATCGATTTCGAGGCGAATATCCCCCGTGTACAAGCGTTTGCGCCACAGGTCACGGGACCACTGACGGCGACCGGCAATCTGAAACAGACTGACGCTGGTTTTGTCATCGATGCAAAGGCGTCTGGCCCCTATGCAGCGCAGGTTGCCGTGCGGGGCGCACTTACACCGATGATTTATATCTCGTTCGAAGCAACCGTGCCGAATGTGAACCAGGTAGTGCCAAAGATAAACGGACCGCTGAATGCTACGGGTACGGTGCGCCAGACCGACAAGGGGTTCTTTGTCGATACGTCGGCCACGGGCCCCTATGGCGCGCGGGCTTTGGTCGAAGGCTTGGCAACTGGCCCCGATATGTCCCTGACCTTCGATGTGTCCGTGCCTAATGTGCAGCCGCTGGTGCCCGGCGTATCAGGCCCCTTGGCGGCCACAGGATCGATCCGTCAGACGCCTGCAGGCATTGCCATTGATACCAATGCGACAGGGCCCTATGCGGCACGGGCATCGGTTCAGGGCGTCGTTACCGGCGACAATCCAGCACTGACCTATGACGTAACAATCCCCAATCTTGCGGCCTTGGTGCCCAAGCTGAACGGGCCGCTGAACGTCACAGGTACAGCACAGCAGGAAAGCGCGGGCTGGCGGTTGAATACCAATGCAAGCGGCCCTGCGGGAACACAGGCTGCAATTGCGGGGCTGGTGGGCACGGATGGCAATCTGAACCTTGATATCAACGGGAACGCGCCGCTGGGACTGTCTGCGCCATTTATAGCACCTCGGATCCTGCAAGGGCAGGCGACGTTCGATTTGAGCGTGAATGGACCGCCGCAGCTTGGTTCGGTGACGGGCAGCATCCGCACATCGAATGCATCTCTTTCGGCACCAAACCTGCGCATCGCCTTGGAAAATATCGCTGCCAACATCGATCTTAGCAACAATCGCGCACAGGTTGACCTTTCTGCTGACAGTGTCGACGGAGGGCAAATCAAGGTTGGTGGGGCTGTGATCCTGACCGGGCCCATGACGGCTGATTTGCAAATAGCATTGAACAATCTGGTGCTTATTGACCCGTCGCTTTATCGTACTTCGCTGAACGGTAACCTGCGCTTCGCGGGCCCACTGACGGGTGGCGCGCTGATCGATGGCCGTATTGACGTTGGTGAGACCAGCGTGACAGTCCCGTCTACGGGGCTGACCAGCATTGGTGATATTCCGCAGATCGACCTTATTGGGGCACCGGCTGACGTGATCGCAACCAGACGCAAAGCTGGGCTCAATGGCGCTGACGGGGGTCCAGATCCCGCCGCGACCAGCAGCGGGCCGGGTTTTCGATTGAATGTCCAAATTAACGCACCAAACCGCATCTTCGTGCGCGGCCGCGGATTGGATGCGGAACTAGGTGGCAGCCTTTTGCTGACTGGCACAACCAATCGCATGATCTCGGCCGGACGGTTTGACCTGATCCGCGGGCGTTTGGATATTCTGGGCAAGCGGTTTGATCTGAACGAAGGCGCTGTGAAGTTCCAGGGTGATCTGGTGCCATACCTGCGCTTTGTTACCGCCACCTCGACCCAAACGGGCGAGGTTCGGATCATTATCGAAGGTCCGGCAACATCGCCAGAGGTGTCCTTTGAATCGACCCCTGAATCCCCTCAGGACGAAGTCTTGGCGCAGTTGCTTTTCGGACGCAACATCTCTGAAATCTCGGCGTTTCAGGCGCTGCAATTGGCCAGTGCGGTCGCCACCCTTGCAGGGCGCGGGGGTGCAGGTGTGATTTCGAACTTGCGAACTGGTTTTGGCTTGGATGACCTGGACGTGACCACCACGGACAGCGGCGCGACAGCCGTGCGCGCGGGCAAATACATTTCGGATAATGTCTATACCGACGTCACCGCCGCATCTGACGGGACGGCTGATATCTCGATCAATTTGGACATCGGCAAAAACCTGACGGCCAAAGGGACGGTCGGATCAGATGGCAATACCGGCATCGGTCTCTTTTTTGAAAAAGATTATTGAATTCAGCGCTTTGCGGCGCTGAACGCACCGAACCTGCTTTGTTCAAACAACAAAGCGGGGGCATTTTGGTCAGGTTCATAGGCACAGTGTGTGACCTTACCCAAAATCAGGGAATGATCGCCCGCTGGGTGCACGGCGAATGTATCGCAATGAAATGTGGTCAGGCATCCGACCAATGTGGGCGCACCATTCGGCCCTTCTGACCAGTCAAAGCGGTCAAAGCCGTCGCCATTCGCAGCAAAATGGTCTGCCAATGCTTTCTGGTCTGCCCCCAGAATATGGATCGCGAAATGCGGGGCTGCGGCAAACCCATCATGGCGTTTTGAGGATTTTCCTGGCGACCAAAGGACAAGTGGCGGATCAAGCGAAATCGAAGAAAATGAATTCGCCGTCATACCCAACGGACCATACGGCGTCTGGACAGTCACCACCGTCACGCCAGTGGCAAACCGTCCGAATGCGCGGCGCAGGTCTTTGGTGTCGCTAGATGTTGGATCGAAGTGGTGCAAGCTATCTGTCATGACGCAGCGGTGCCACGGGGGGGGCAGATTGTCCAGACGGCAAAACCGCTTTGCCCCTTGACGTATAGGATCGAAATTAATGCGACCAGGTAGGGTGAAAAGTTCCTTGAAGCCGGATTGCTTTGGTGTCGGTAAATCTGTGAATTGGCAGAGTGATTCAGGCTTAAACCTTGGGCTGCGAACAGATTTTCAACCGTCTACAGAT
>JAPKCR010000428.1 GCA_026421135.1 Sulfitobacter sp.
AACGACCGGGATTAGCGCATTGGGCAGCGGCGGCATGCTCACCAAAATGCATGCGGCAAATATGGCGCAAAATGCTGGCGTCGAGACGATTATCGCGGAAGGCATCATTGAACGCCCTGTCTCGTCCGTTCTCAATAACGAGCGGCGCTTCACGCGCTGCCTCGTGCGCGGTGAAACTGCATCACCGTTAAAAGTATGGCTCAGCAACCGATTGCAGGTCTCCGGCACGCTCGTTGTTTCCAATGAAATTGCTGAAGGCATCGCCAGAAAGAAACGCGGGATCAGCCGAATGGACATTATCTCGCTACAGGGAGATTTCACGAAGGGCGATGTGCTGCACGTTTATAACGAAGTTGGCGAAGAAATTGCTCGCGGGCTGACAAATTTTTCATCCGAAGAAATAATGCTGCTGGCACGCCACCTAGATATGCCTGTGGAAGATGTCATCGGTTACAAGACAAAAAGCGATATCATTGGCGCCGAAAATATTCTTGTGCTTGAAGAAAATCACCTTCAACTTGAGGCACCTGAACACGATCAGAAAATCGTTATTCCGGCATAAGCCATAGCTTTAACCCGTGTTCTATTTTTATTGCGACAGCATAAAAACCTGGGCCTACAAAGTGTAGTCCACTGATCGCAAGATCAGGAGTTTATATTGAACGGGTACCTCAAATAGGATGCTTGGCCGCAGCTTGCAGACGGCGAGTGCGGCGCATAGCTGCCGTTCACCAGTTGGTCTGGCGCTGCAGTGCAGCTTTCCGAAAGCCGACATTGGCGAGGTAGCGCAGCATTTAGACTGGCCAGATGGCGACTCTGCGGACAAGGACGAAGCCGCTCTCGCGGCACTGGTGCTTATTGCTAATGGTGTGCGCCCACTTATGCCGAGCGCATTTTGAGATCTAACGAACCTGACTGACGATTGAGGCTTCTCAATCAACGGACAGGAGATTTCCATGACACATGAGAAGATGAGCCCGCTGCGTGAGCGGATGATCGAAGATATGCGCATCCACGGTATGGGTGACAAAGCTCAGAAGGCCCACATCCGGGCGGTTAAGCATTTTGCCGGGTTCTTGAAGCGATCCCCGGACACGGCAACGCCGGATGATCTGCGCGCCTATCAGCTCCACATGACCGATACTGAAGTCACGCCGCCGACGTTCAATGCCCGGATCATGGCGCTGCGGTTTTTATTTGGCACCACCTGCGACCGTGAGGATATGAAGCGGTATATGCAGTTCCGCACGCAACCGCGCCGCCTGCCGACGGTGCTCAGCATCGAAGAGGTGGCAGAGGTTATTGCTGCAGCCCCTGGGCCGGGGCTCAAATATCGTGCGGCGCTCAGTATCAGCTATGGCGCGGGTTTGCGGGCGTCAGAGGTTTGCAGCCTCAAGGTCAGCGACATTGATAGCGACCGGATGTTGATCCATGTCGATGAGGGCAAGGGTGGGAAAGACCGTAAAGTCATGCTGTCCCCTGATCTGTTAGACCTGCTGCGCGACTATTGGCGTGAAGCCCAGCCTGCGGGATGGTTGTTTCCCGGAAAGCCCAAGATCAACCCAATCTCTGCACGACAGTTGAGCCGGGCGTTCAATTCGGCCAAGCACTTGGTTGGCATCTCAAAGCCAGCCACTTTGCATACGTTGCGGCACAGTTTTGCGACCCACTTGTTGGAGGCGAACATCGACGTCAGGGTGATCCAGGTCTTGCTCGGCCATGCCAAGTTGAGCACGACAGCGCGCTACACCCATGTCGCCACCAAAACCATCCGCGACACGCCCAGCCCATTTGAGGCGCTCAAGAATCTGGACATCGAGAACCCGCGTCACCGACCGGGTTAGGGCCCGGCCACGTGGCCAAATCCAAACTGGAGATTGCTGACATCTTCCGCACCCATGGTCCTGCGTGGCGGCAGGCCAATGCTGGACATGTCAGTCTCAGCCAGCTCAAAGTGATGTCCTCAATTGAGGCCTGCCGAACCGAGGCACTCGGCGGCCATGTGGCGGCGTGCACCAAGTGCAGCCATCAGCACATCGCCTATAACTCGTGCAAAAACCGACACTGTCCCAAATGTCAGGGACCGGCAGCACGTGACTGGATGGCGGCACGGGCCGAAGACCTACTGCCTGTGGAATATTTCCATGTCGTCTTCACGCTGCCCGCTGAGATTGCCCGTATCGCATGTTGGAACAAGCGCGCCGTCTATGGCCTGCTGTTCCGCGCATCCGCCCAGACTGTATCGACCATCGCCGCCGACCCCAAACGCCTCGGCGCACGCGTTGGCATGACCAGCGTGCTCCACACTTGGGGATCTGCGCTGACCCATCACCCTCATATCCACATGATCGTACCGGGCGGTGGCCTGTCACCAGACAGCACGCGCTGGATCAGCTGCAAGCCAGGCTTCTTTCTGCATGTGCGGGTGTTGTCCCGATTGTTCCGACGCCTGTTTATCGAGGGGTTGCTGGCGCTGCATCGCGGAGGTGAGCTGGCGTTCTTCGGTGATCTGGCCGGGCTCTCAGAACCGCAAGCTTTCGCTGCATATCTCGCGCCACTGCGCAAAAAGGAATGGGTCGTCTATGCCAAACCACCCTTTGGTGGACCCGAGCAAGTACTCGCCTATCTCAGCCGCTACACCCACCGCGTGGCAATCTCGAACAGCCGTTTGATCAGCGCTGACGCCAACACCGTCACGTTCAAATGGAAAGATTATCGCGTTAAGTCAGATGACAGGAGATCCGTTATGCGCATCGCCACTGGCGAGTTCATCCGGCGCTTTCTGATCCACGTGCTTCCGGACCGATTCCACCGCATCCGCCACTACGGCCTGCTCGCAAGTTCGCAGCGCAAAACCAATATCGCAAAAGTGCGCGCGTTACTTGGCGCACAGCCCCCCAAGCAAGAAGATGCGCCGGTCGCTGAAGTCATCCCGCTCACACTACGAGAACCATGCCCAGACTGCGGCGGCGCAATGCGCATCATCGAGACCTTCCGCCGCGGCCAAAAACCACAATCACGCGCACCACCACGAAAGGCCGCCGCATGACGGAACGCACGTCATCAAGTAACGACCACAACCTGAAACGCATCGCGTTCTGGGCTGGTATCAGTTTGTGCAAAGGGAAGTTGACGAGCGGCAAAGCGTCTAAGACGGTGCCAAAACAAACCGAAAAACGAGCCACACCGCTTCAAATCGTAGGGGAACAACGACAAAATCTATCGCCCCGCAACACCATCAGCAAAACTAGATTGGCGCTTTCTCCATAGCGATCTTCCAGACCCCACGGCTTCCTCCTAGTCATGTTTCCCAACGCGGGCCACCGTCGCGCCAAAACGAAAACCTGCGTTCAGGCCCGCATCGAAAAACCTTAAACAAA